>NZ_JBKKHQ010000010.1:0-125158 GCF_046614695.1 Pokkaliibacter sp. CJK22405 | reverse complement strand
CGCTATCCGCTATCCGCTATCCGCTATCCGCTATCCGCTATCCGCTATCCGCTATCCGCTATCCGCTATCCGCTATCCGCTATCTTTTCATTTAACTTGTACGTTATTGATCTGTGTCTGATTTTTAATCACCGCATTATCTATTTGTCTTGATTTCACTTTTGCTGCCCCAATTATTCAAAGCAGACACCCGCTACATGAAACCGTCTTACCGGTAACCGCGGGAATTTTCTGATGGGAGGCCGCGTAATGCGCATTGATCGTTTTACTACCAAATTGCAGGAAGCGCTTAATGATGCTGTATCACTCGCTGTTGGGCGCGATCACAACCAGCTAGAACCACTTCACCTGTTTTCTGCCTTACTTGATCAGCAAGGTGGCAGCACTCGTAATTTGCTGGCTCAGGCTGGCTTTCAGATTCCGGCGTTACGAAAAGCACTCGATACTGAGCTGGGTAAGTTAGCGCAGGTATCTCAGCCTGATGGTGACGTGCGCCCTTCGGAGCGCTTTGCCCGTTTGCTTAATCTTGCCGATAAAGCGGCACAGAAGAATGGCGATCAGTACATTTCTTCTGAACTGGTGCTGCTGGCCGCAATGGAAGATAAATCCGCTCTGGGGCAGCTGTTGCGTTCTCAGGGTGTAAGCAAGGAGCAGCTTGAAACGGTGGTGAATAATGTTCGTGGGGGTGAATCTGTGAATGACCCTAACGCTGAAGAAAAGCGCGAGGCACTGAAAAAGTTCACTATTGATCTGACCGCTCGCGCCGTCAGCGGCAAGCTTGATCCGGTGATCGGTCGTGATGATGAAATACGCCGGACTATTCAGGTTCTGCAGCGACGCACAAAAAATAATCCTGTGCTTATTGGTGAGCCTGGGGTGGGTAAAACTGCGATTGTTGAAGGTTTGGCCCAGCGTATTGTTAACGGTGAGGTGCCTGATGGCTTGAAGGACAAGCGTGTGCTTTCTCTGGACATGGGCGCGTTGATCGCAGGTGCTAAATTCCGTGGCGAATTTGAGGAACGTTTAAAGGCGGTGCTGAATGAACTCGCTAAGGAAGAGGGTAATGTTATCCTCTTTATTGATGAGTTGCACACCATGGTTGGTGCTGGGAAAGGCGAAGGCTCCATGGATGCCGGTAATATGCTCAAGCCTGCGCTGGCCCGTGGTGAGCTGCACTGTGTAGGTGCCACGACACTGGATGAGTACCGCCAGTACATTGAGAAAGACGCTGCACTGGAGCGTCGCTTCCAGAAAGTGCTGGTAGAAGAGCCCAGTGTTGAAGATACCATTGCCATTCTTCGGGGTTTGAAAGAGCGGTACGAAGTTCACCACGGTGTGGATATCACTGACTCAGCTATTATTGCCGCCGCACGCCTTTCACAACGTTACATCACTGATCGTCAGCTGCCTGACAAGGCGATTGATTTGATTGATGAAGCGGGCAGTCGCATTCGCATGGAAATGGATTCCAAACCTGAGTCCATGGATCGTCTTGAGCGCCGTCTGATTCAGCTGAAGATGGAGCGTGAAGCGCTCAAAAAAGAGACTGACAAGGCATCGCGTCAGCGCCTTGAAGACCTTGAGGGTGTCATCGGTGATCTGGAGCTGGAATATGCCGATCTTGAAGAGGTCTGGAAAACTGAAAAGGCGGCACTTAATGGCTCCCAGCGTATTAAAGAGCAGTTGGAACAGGCGCGTGTCGACATGGAACAGGCGCGTCGTACCGGTAATCTGGCGCGGATGTCAGAGCTTCAATACGGTGTGATTCCTGACCTTGAAAAGCAGCTGGATATGGCCTCACAGGCTGAGATGATGGATATGCAGTTACTGCGTAACCGTGTCTCGGAAGAAGAGATCGCCGAAGTGGTTTCCAAGTGGACCGGCATTCCTGTCAGTAAAATGCTGGAAGGTGAGCGTGACAAGCTGCTTCGCATGGAGGAAGCGCTGCATCAGAGCGTGATCGGCCAGGATGAGGCCGTCGTGGCGGTTGCCAATGCAGTGCGCCGTTCGCGAGCAGGGCTGGCGGATCCTAACCGTCCCAATGGCTCTTTCTTGTTCCTTGGCCCAACCGGCGTCGGTAAAACCGAGCTGTGTAAGGCGCTGGCTCGCTTCCTCTTTGATACGGAAGAGTCACTGGTGCGCATTGATATGTCCGAGTTTATGGAGAAGCACTCTGTGGCCCGACTGATTGGTGCGCCTCCTGGATATGTTGGCTATGAAGAGGGCGGCTACCTGACCGAAACCGTTCGCCGCAAGCCCTACTCGGTTGTCTTGCTGGATGAGGTTGAGAAAGCGCATCCGGATGTCTTTAACATTCTTTTGCAGGTGCTGGAGGATGGCCGACTTACTGATGGTCAGGGCCGTACCGTGGACTTCCGTAACACCGTTATCGTTATGACCTCCAACTTGGGCTCCGACATTATTCAGACGTACACCAGCTCTGAGACCCTGTATGAGGAAATGAAAGATAAGGTTATGGATGTTGTGGCGACACACTTCCGTCCGGAACTGGTTAACCGTATCGATGAGGTAGTGGTATTCCACTCTTTGGGTCAGTCTCAGGTGCGTGGTATTGCCGATATCCAGTTGAGCCGTCTCAAGCAGCGTCTGGCGGATCGTGATCTGGATATTCAGGTCACGCCTGAGGCGATGGATCATCTGGTCGCCGTTGGCTTTGATCCGGTATATGGGGCTCGTCCGCTTAAACGGTCGATCCAGCGTCATCTGGAAAACCCGCTGGCGAACGAGATTCTCTCGGGCAAGTTTATGCCAGGAACCACGATTCATGTGGCGCTGGCAGGAGATCAACTGGTCTTCAGCAGTTAAGTCACAAAATAAGGCGAAACTTTGAAAGACCGGCATCTGCCGGTCTTTTTGTATTCATAAGACAGCGCTTTGAGAAAGGTTTATTGGTTAGGCAGAGCGGGCTTTGCTGCTCTTTGCTTTATACTCTCGGGCAATGTGTCGAAGGTAGCTTTCCCATGAATGATAAAACCACTGCCGGTCAGGCGAATAATCCACTGCACGGTATCACGCTTGAAATGATGCTGAATGAAATGGTGGAAAAAGAAGGCTGGGATGCCATGGCATCCCGCATTGATATTCGTTGTTTTAAAAATGATCCCAGTATCAAGTCCAGCCTGCGCTTCCTGCGCAAAACTCCTTGGGCTCGGGCCAAATTTGAAGCCTATTACTGTGAAGTGAAAGGCTTCTAGTTTTTGAACTTGCTGCTCAGGTTGCGAAGGGTATCCAGGCTCTCCTGAAGCTGGTTTTTGTGAGACACCGCCTGACGGGTCTGTTCAGCATTACCCGAAGCGCCGGCAGCGATGCTCTCGATCTGTTGGGTCATTGCGGCTGAGTTTACCTGCTGTTCCTGAGTATTGCGGGAGATCCGCTGATTCAGGTTATCCAGCTCGGTGATGGATGACTGAATCGAGGAAAAGCTGGCCAGTGAAGTGCGTGCTTTTTCAGCCACCGCGGTGGTTTGTTCCTGTGATGAACGCATCACCGTTGCAGCGCTACCAGAGCCTTTCTGAATACGTTCCACCACGGTTTGGATTTCAAGGGTGCTTTGATGAGTGCGGTTGGCGAGGTTTCGTACCTCATCGGCGACCACCGCAAAACCACGACCAGACTCGCCAGCTCGCGCGGCTTCAATCGCGGCATTCAACGCCAGCAGGTTGGTTTGCTCGGCAATGCTGCGGATAACTTCCAGTACGCTGCCGATATTCTGTCCATCCACTTCCAGCTCGCTGATCACTGCGGAAGTTCGGTCAAGCTCACTGACCACCTGATTCATGGCGCTTACCGTTGCCTCAAGGTTTTGTTGACCTTGCTGCGTCTCTGTAAGCACCTGACTGGAGCTATGACGCGTCTGGTTGGCAAAGTCTGACACCTCCTGAATGGCCAGAGCCATTTCATTCACCTTGGCGGCCATGCCTTCTGTCGATTGGCTTTGACTGCGTGCGACCTGATCCACGCTTTCCAGTCGGCCAGCGATTGCCTGCATATGGGGATAGCCCTGATCGACAGTCTGGGTGACCTGCTGAACCAGGCCCTGAATGCCGGAAATGAACTGGTTAAAGTGCTGTGCTACCTGGCCCATTTCGTCTTTACGTTGCGAGGGTAAGCGCGAGGATAGTTTGACTTCGCCGGAGTTGAGTTCTGCCAGCAGATCCAGCAACTGGCGAATTGGCTGGATGACATAACTGCGTGCCAGTAAAAACATTAATACCACCATCACCAACGCAATGATGATGCTGGTGTATGTCACCGTTTTGAGTAGCGCTACCTGTGTCGCAGAAGCGCTGGCGGTCTCTTCGACTTTGGCATCTCCCTCATTTTCCAGAGAGTCGATAAAGGTCAGCAGTTCATCGGCAACCGACTTGAGCGCTGTATTCGCATCTGCTCGGTTAGCGTCGGTGCTTTCAAGAACAACAGACTGCACCTCTTTTAGCTTGGCAAGGTGTGTATCCAATTGCTGGATTTGCTCTTTGCTGATCAGACCTGCCTCACGCATGCGCTGAAAGGCCTCCTGGCTGGTTTGCTGTTCCTCTGAGAGTTTTGCTATGGCGTCCTCTTTGGATATCTCGCCGGTAGAGAAGCTTTTCAGCACCAGAATCTCCCCTTGCAGACCAATTGTGCCTTCCATTGCACCATCGGCGGTATCCCAGGCTGGGCCGGTGACAAAATCAATATCACTGCTGATTTTACTGAGAGCGAGGGTGGTGGCGATGGCGGAAACGGCAATAGCAACGGCCAGTGCCAGAATGCCGAAATAAACTTTGGCACGAATGGTCATCAGGAACTCCTTACGCCAGAACTGCAGTCTAGTAACTGTGGTCGAGAGAGCCGGTTTCTGCCAGTTTGCTCATCCAAAAAGTCCCTTCTTGCGTAGAGAAAAAGTAGCCCACGAAATTGCAGACGTTAATGTTGGCAGCGTTCGGGCAGGTTAATGGACAAGAGGAGTACGAACATGATCTCGCTCACCATAGACCAGTGCCGCTTACAGGCGGATCGACCTGAAAAACTGCGCGTGCAGTCTCTTGAAAACAGTCTCTATCTGGTGGAAGTCTGGTTAGGTAATGACTGGGCCAGGCTAGTGGATGAAAAAGGCGCCACCTGCTGTTTTCGGAGCCAGACGGATGCCAAGCGACCGTTTCGCGGGATGGGGGTTCGTGAAGTCGTGCTGCGTCAGCAAAGTGCTTACGATGAAATGGTTGGCTTACCGACCGGCGAGGATTTGTGGATGGAGATTCCGCTGCGCTGTCCGGATGAGGATATCTAGCCGTTTTGGAGTAGAATGGCCGCCCAGCCAATGTATTCGGGAGTGGCCGCGTGCGGGAAATTACTTCAACACAGAATCCTCAGGTCAAAGCCTGGAAAAAGCTGCACACCCGTAAGGGGCGTAAGCAACTTGGGTGTTTTGTGCTTGAAGGTGAGCACCTTGTGGAAGAAGCGCTTAAAGCGAATATCGCGCTGGAAGCCCTGCTGTACCTTCCAGAGGTGACACCTCCCTCTCAGATGGACGATGACCTGTTGGTTCAGGTGTCATCTGAGGTGATGAGTGCGATCTCTGAAACGCAATCGCCTCAAGGGATTGCGGCGATATGCCGTGACCCGCAATGGGAAGAGGTCTTGCCCGAGGGCAACCGCTTCTTGTTGCTTGATCGTGTACAGGACCCCGGCAATCTCGGCACACTTATTCGTACTGCGGATGCGGTTGGTGTTGATGCGGTCATTCTGGGAGAGGGCTGTGCTGACCCTTACAGTGCCAAAGTGCTGCGCTCTGGTCAGGGCAGCCACTTTCACTTGCCTTTAATTCATATGGCGATGAGCACTGCCATCGAGAAGCTCAAATCCCGCAACATTTCGGTATTTGGCAGCGCCCTTGAAGGCGGAAGGAATTTTCGCGAAGTCCCGGCGCCTGAACAGTTTGGTCTGATCATGGGCAACGAAGGGCAGGGTATTGAAGCAGAAATCCTTAGCCAGACAGATCTTAATCTTTACGTGCCGATCCATGGCCAGAGCGAGTCTCTGAATGTAGCCATTGCGGCTGCGATCCTGCTGTATCACTTGCGCGGCTGATCCCGCGCAATCAGGTGTTGATATCCAGCGGTGTCATGATGGCCGGTAAATGCTCAAGCAGGGCGGCCATGGCTTTTTCATCCTCACGTTTGCGGCAATAGTAAAACGCCTTCTCCAGCGAGAGTTTTTGTTGCGTTGAAAGCTGCTGTTGCCAGTCTTGCGGTGCGATCTCCGGGGTGAACGCCTCTCGCCATGCGTGATTGCGACGAATGAGCGACTGCCAGTGATAGAGCGCCCGGCCCAGCAAAACCCAGGGAAAATTGCGATGAGTTGAAGGGCCGTAGGTGACTTGCTGACCACCCAGAGGAAGTTTGCCTTTCAGCTTTAGTTTCGCCAGATCATCCGAGAAAAACCACGCACCCACACCTCCGGCTATTCCGCCGCCAAGAGCGCCCAGCATAAAAGACGTCCCACCCAGTCCAAGGTCTGCCAGAGCGCCTGTTGCCGCCCCGGTTCCGGCAGCAAGCGCCATTAACTCACGTTTGCCCAGCCCCCACAGATACCAGTGATCCATGGCGAAGAGATCTTCTTCATCCAGATCAAGCTCAGTCTCCTGCCGCTCCAGCCGGTGATGCTGATAGAGGCTTTCGATATCGCGACGGGCTTGCTGTTCTTCTTTACGCACCGCATGTCGCCATGCTTTTTCCAGTGGGGCTTTAGCCTGTTCGGCAGGAGCGCCTTCGGGGAGCTTAATACTTTCCTTATGACCCAGCGCGTTAATCAGTAGCGTGGCGATACGCTGGGCGGAGTCTTCCCGACGGTCATCATGCTGCTGCTTCAGGTGATCAATGGCGCTATCCAGCGGTGCTTCCCAGCTTTCCTCCAGCTGGCCAAAACAGCGAAGCAGGCTCAGGTGTTTATCAAATTCGGCAGTGCGAGCGTTGAAGACTCGGACGGTGCGGAAAAACTGGGAAAGAGCGGTTTGCCACTGCGCAATATGTGCATCACTGCGGATGGGGTTGATCAGTGCCATGCTGGGTTGGCCGGTCCAGCGAAGAATTTCCATCTCCGCCTCATACTCGGCGCCATAAGGTGAGGAGCCATCGACCACGTAGATGATGCCCGCGCCTTCCAGAATCGGCTTGAGTAGCTCGCACTCATCATGAAATTTATCCAGCCCCTGATGGTGCTGGACAAAGGCTGCGACAGTATCACGGCGGTCTGCTGCGGACTGGCTGTGTTGCTGTAGCCAGGCGAGGGCACGCCTTGCACGCTGGAATCCCGGGGTGTCGACCAGATGGTACAGCACCTGATCATCCACCTGCATCGGATAATGATGGCTGTCCCGTGTCGTGCCCGGCTGCATGGCAATCTGGATGCTGTCATTCTGTGCCAGCGTCGCAACGATGCTGGATTTTCCCTTGTTAGGGTGCCCGACCACGGCAAAGGTTGGCGTCATCCTCGGGTGTGACTCCCTGTAATCCGGTGACTTCAGGCCGCTTCGTCAGCCTGGGCCTCAACCAGATAAAAATGTTCATCCTGCATGGCGGCAACAAAGCGCTGCCACTGCTGCAAATACGGAAGATCCGCAGGTTCAAGCTTCTTGCCGGGATTAATTGGCAAGAGATAAAGCGGCGCATCGGGGTTCAGGTTGCGAAGGTCGAGCAGGAAATCCTGTAGCTCCGCCAAAGGAGGTTCCCAAGCCTTCACCACAATGATTATGGGGTCACTGTTCTGCTGGGAAAATGCCTCGATGACGGCTTCATCCTGCTCAAGACTGTGTCCGCCACCGGCACAGTAGCTGTCGTTGGCTTTCTGAAAAGGCAGCATCGCCTGGAGATCAGGATGATCATGTCCGGCATCGGCCCAATGGATGACGCGTGCAGACTCAAGTTTGGGTAAGGTGATGGCCATGGCGCCCTGAATCTTATTGTTATTGCTCTCTTCGCTGCTGGCGGATGAGGTGTCAATCCAGGCCTTATGAAGGCGGCGAAACAGCGGATGAAAGCCAGGGTGCTTAGCAAGGGTCAGATTCAGCTGACGTTGCCAGCGTTTTTCCACCAGCGCCAACACAATGGCGCGAGGAATCAAACCGTAGATCAGCCAGCTTAAGGCCAGAAATGCCCACCAGCTGCCAAGAAGCGCAGGGTTATCGGTGCTTGCCTGCGCACCGGCGAGACGGAAATACTGGCTTTGTTCGACCATGGAAAGGCTGGGCGAGGCATCCGGGAAAGCCCATCCCCAGGGGGCAGCAATCACTGAAAACAGGCTGTGCATGGTATCTGCGCTGGCTGCTAAGGTGGTGCTCCAGCCAAAGGCAAGGTCCTGAAAGGTCACTTGAGCCAGCAGGCAAAGTAGCGCACCAAGGCTAAACGCAGTGGTGAAGAACTGCGAATAGCGCAGCAGCAGATACGGCGTCAGGCCCTTAAGATGGCTGCTGCCAAGATGCAGAGGTTTATTGCTGCTATCCAGACTGGTGAGTTTCCCCAACAGGAACACTAGCCGTCCAGAACTCAGAATGGGAGGATGTTTGAGGTCGCGAAAGCAGGCCCAGGCCGCAAGCAGTGTAAAAATCAGCTGCAGGCCAATGAAGCCCAGAATCCAGAAAAGGTTAATTCGCTGGGATCCATCATAGGCCAGAATACCTGTCATGGTCAGAATGCCAACAATGAGCCCGATCAGTGCCAGTGCCCAGCCGGCCATTACCAGACGGCGGCTGCCATCTTCGCCGGGAAGGGCTTGTTGATCAGGGTGTAAACGCGTAAGCCAGGTGGCAATTTGGCGCGGTGCGGGCATCTGCGGGGAGATCGACATGCCGATGCGGCGATCGCGTTGATGATGAAGCGCAGGGTTCATTCCCTGATCGCGCTGGCACTGCCAGTCAAAGTCGAGAAGTAAACGAAGCAATGAATGTTGTGACATGGTGAACCGGGTACTTAGGGTGACTGAGAGCGCAAGGAAACAGGACGGCGCCCGGCAAATGCTTGCCATCATACCCCAAGAGTTTCGGGCTGAGTACCGCTGCCAAAATGGAGCCGGGTTCGGTGCAGTAGAGAGGTGACCGCAGGCGTGGCGGAGAAAAAGTCTCCACTTGGTGCGGGAAAAACCGCCGGCAGCACGAAGGCTGGCCGGCAGTGAACAGGGGGTTAGCGGGATGAACTCAGGCGCCCAGAACCGTCGCTGCCCAGTCCCATAGCTTGATGAGAGGCACCGGCAAACGATCAACCATGGTGGCTGAGTGTGCAAGATACAGAATGAGCAGGCCAAAGAGGCCACAGAAACTCAAAAAGCCTGCCAGCGCCGCGCCGGTAAAGAGCATGGAGAACTTTCGCTCCTTTCGGGTCAGTTTGCGTTTGTTGTGCCCAAACAGGAACACAAAATAGAAACGACGTTTAACCCAGGGAAGAGACAGAGTGCCTCGCCAGTCCATGGTGTGAGAGCCCCACGCCCGTGAACTTAAAATCAGTTTCATATAACGCAGCTGCGTCTCAGAGAAGCTGTCTGCCACATCATCGGGGACACGATCAAAGGCACGCTTGATAACAGGGTCATCTCTAAGTGTTTGATAACTGGAGGTTTGGTCAACCATCTCAGTCGATGTTTCGCCAGATCGCAAGGTGGAATCCATACGCCGTTACTTCTCGTTCAAGGCTCCTGATGTTCGGAGCTTAGCATCTAGAAAGGGAGAAAAAGAACACCTTTCCTGTGATCGTTTAAGTGGTATAAGAGAGCAAATGGTTCACCCTTTTGGAAGGGCCGGTTGTTTCAATGTCAGTATCAGGGTGAAAAATGATGCGTAACTGCAAAAGCGTCGGCGCATTGGCGTTACTGCTGGGTTCCATGGCGTGGAGTGTTGCGGGTGGCGCACGCGCCGCTGATGCGCAGCCTTCCTTGGATGTTCGTCAGGCCAATGATTTTGCCCAACTGTTTGTGAATACCTGTATGGCGCATTTTGGTGATGTGCCAGGTCTGCTGGAGAAGCTGCAAAGTTCCACAAGACAGATTCCGGCGAACCTGAACGGTGCGTTTCTGGGAGGGGGAGAGGGCGTTGCTTTTGCGATCCCGAACAAGATTGGCCGCTATGTGGTAGCGCTGCGTACGGATGGTATCTGCTCTGTGTTCGTACATGAGGCGGATGTCGCCACTATGGAAAAACGCTTTACTGCGATTGCGACCAATACCGCAGAAGGCAGTACGGCGGAGAAGATCCGCGATGAAGCCCGTCAGGAACCAGGACGTGGCATGCACACCGTGATCTACACCTGGACCATTCCCAAGGTGACCCGCAAGGCCATGCTGACCTTAACGACGGCGGTGGGCGCCGATGCCGATATTCAGGGCATGATGTCGCTGGCGATCGTGAGCGATGAATAACCCCGCGGGCTAACCTGCTTAGCACTTCAGCGTACTTCTTTCAGGAACCGTGCTTGCGCCTTGTTTGCACGGTTTCTGCGTCTTTGCGGCGACCTTAACTTAGTGATTCCTTCCGTCACTTGTCAGGTGTCGCATTCCCGCTTCCCCTATGTCGCTTTTGACGCATTTCCCGCTGAATCACAGGGATAGACTGGCTTTATCTGCTGGCATCACTGCGGTTTGCAGTCGTTGCCAGTCATCATCGAAAGGAGGGGAGCCGCGTCATGAATGCTGCCGAGTTGCACGAAGATTCCATCGTTATCGACGGTCTGGTGATCGCCAAGTGGGATCGCGATCTGTTTGAAGATATGCGCAAGGGTGGTCTGACGGCTGCCAACTGTACCGTCTCCGTATGGGAAGGCTTTCAGGCAACCGTGGATAACATCGTCAAGTTTAACCAGATGATGGACGCCAACAGCGATCTGCTGCGCCCGGTACTGACCACGCGTGATATCAGCCGTGCGAAGGAAGAAGGCAAAACCGGCATTATCTACGGCTTCCAGAATGCCCACGCCTTTGAAGACCAGATCGGTTATGTCGAAGTCTTCAAGAAGCTCGGCGTTGGTATCGTGCAGATGTGCTACAACACCCAGAACCTCGTTGGCACTGGCTGCTACGAGCGTGATGGCGGCCTGTCCGGTTTTGGTCGTGAGATCGTGGCGGAGATGAACCGTGTGGGGGTGATGTGTGACCTCTCTCACGTCGGCGGCAAAACCTCTGAAGAAGTCATTCTCGAATCCAAAAAGCCCGTGTGCTATTCCCACTGCCTGCCTTACGGCCTGAAAGCTCACCCTCGCAACAAGTCCGATGAAGAGCTCAAGTTCATTGCGGACCACGGCGGCTTTGTTGGCGTCACTATGTTCGCGCCATTCCTTGCCAAGGGTATCGACTCCACCATCGATGATTACGTTGAAGCCATTGCGTATGTGATGAACATCGTCGGTGAAGATGCCATCGGTATCGGTACTGACTTCACCCAGGGCCATGGTCACGACTTCTTCGAGTGGCTAACCCACGACAAGGGTTATGCCCGCCGCCTGACCAACTTCGGCAAGATCGTGAATCCACTGGGTATCCGTACCTTGGGCGAGTTCCCGAACCTGACTGAAGCGCTGCTGAAACACGGTTTCACCGAGCGTCAGGTACGCAAAATCATGGGCGAAAACTGGGTGCGCACCCTGGCTGACGTCTGGGGCGAATAAGCCCGATCCCTTTTTCTGAATAAGCATTTCCTGCCCCTGGCTGCGGCCAGGGTAGACAGGTCGCATCCGTGATTTGGTTTTAAGGTGCTCAAAAGCACCGCTTAAGGAGTTGAAATGAGCAAGCACGCCCCAGAACTTCCCATCGAAGTGGACAGCGAAACTGGCGTTTGGACCACCGATGCGCTGCCTATGCTCTACGTTCCCCGTCACTTTTTCGTCAATAACCACATGGGAATTGAGGAAGAGCTGGGTGCTGAGCGTTACGCCGAGATTCTCTACAAGGCGGGTTACAAATCCGCCTGGCACTGGTGTGAAAAAGAAGCTGAGTGCCACGGTATCGAAGGCGAAGCGGTATTTGCTCATTACATGAATCGTCTGTCTCAGCGCGGCTGGGGTCTTTTCAAGATTGAAGAACTGGATCTGGACAAAGGCACCGCGCGTGTTCGTCTGGATCACTCTGCGTTTGTCTATGTATACGGCAAGGTGAACCGCAAAGTGGATTACATGTTCACAGGTTGGTTTGCCGGTGCGATTGATCAGATCCTGCAAGCGCGTGGCTCAAGCCTGCGTACCGTGGCCGAGCAAGAGTATTGCGAAGCTGAGGAAGGTCGTGATCACGGTCTGTTTGTTGTCAAACCGCTGAACGCTGAGGTCTGAAATGGCATTTGAAGCAATGTTTCAGCCGATTCAGATCGGCAAGCTGACCATCCGCAACCGCGTGCTGAGTACCGCACACGCTGAGGTGTATGCCACTGACGGGGGGATGACGACCGAGCGTTATGTGAAGTACTACGAGGAAAAAGCCAAGGGCGGCATTGGTATGGCCATTTGCGGCGGCTCTTCCGTGGTGGCGATTGACAGCCCTCAGGGCTGGTGGAAATCCGTTAATCTCTCCACCGACAAGATCATCCCACACTTCCAGAATCTTGCTGATGCCATGCACAAGCACGGCGCCAAGATCATGATTCAGATTACCCACATGGGTCGTCGTTCCCGCTGGGATGGCGAGCATTGGCCTACGCTGATGTCGCCCTCCGGCATCCGAGAGCCGGTTCACCGTGCGACCTGTAAAACCATTGAACCTGAAGAAATTCAGCGTGTGATTGGTGACTTCGCTCAGGCCGCTCGCCGTGCAAAAGAAGGTGGTCTGGACGGTGTTGAGCTGTCGGCCGTGCACCAGCATATGATCGACCAGTTCTGGTCTCCTCGCGTCAACAAACGTACGGACGAGTGGGGCGGCAGCTTCGAGAACCGTATGCGTTTCGGTATGGAAGTGCTGAAAGCCGTGCGAGCGGAAGTCGGTCCGGATTTCTGCGTCGGCATGCGTATCTGTGGTGATGAGTTCCATCCCGATGGCCTGTCACATGACGATATGAAGCAGATCGCCAAGTACTACAACGATACCGGACTGGTGGACTTCTTTGGCGTGGTCGGCTCCGGCTGCGACACGCACAACACCCTGGCTAACGTTATCCCCAACATGACGTACCCACCTGAGCCTTTCCTGCATCTGGCAGCCGGCATCAAGGAAGTGGTCACCGTGCCTGTGCTGCACGCCCAGAACATCAAAGACCCGAACCAGGCGACGCGTATTCTGGAAGGCGGCTATGTGGATATGGTCGGTATGACCCGTGCCCATATTGCCGATCCGCACTTCATCGCCAAGATCAAGATGAATCAGGTTGATCAGATTCGTCAGTGCGTTGGCGCCAACTACTGTATCGACCGTCAGTATCAGGGTCTGGATGTGCTCTGTATCCAGAACGCCGCGACCTCCCGCGAATACATGGGGGTTCCGCACATTATCGAGAAATCGACGGGCCCGAAACGTAAAGTCGTGGTGGTCGGTGGTGGTCCCGCGGGTATGGAAGCGGCCCGTGTGGCGGCCGAGCGTGGTCATGATGTCACCCTGTTTGAGAAGCAGGATCAGCTGGGTGGTCAGATTACTCTGGCCTCCAAAGCACCGCAGCGTGACCAGATTGCCGGTATCACGCGTTGGTTCCAGCTGGAGCTGGCGCGACTGAATGTGGATCTTCGGCTTGGGACGCCTGCGGATGAAGCCACCATCAAAGATTGCAAACCCGATATCGTGGTACTGGCGAACGGCGGTCATCCGTTCACCGAGCAGGTGCATGAGTGGGGTGCCGCAGAAGGTTTGTCTGTCAGCAGCTGGGATATTCTGAGCGGTAAAGTTGAGCCCGGTAAAAACGTACTGGTGTACGACACCATCTGCGAATTTTCCGGGATGTCCGTCGCGGATTACCTCGCGGACAAAGGCTCCAAAGTGGAAATCGTCACCGATGATATCAAGCCCGGCGTGGCGATCGGCGGTACGACCTTCCCGACTTACTACCGCAGCCTGTACCCGAAAGAAGTCATCATGACCGGTGACCTTATGCTGGAGAAAGTCTATCGCGAAGGTGACAAGGTCGTGGCGGTGCTCGAGAACGAGTACACCGGTGCGAAAGAGGAGCGCGTGGTGGATCAGGTGGTGATCGAGAACGGCGTTCGCCCGAACGAAACCCTCTATTACGCCCTGAAAGATGGCTCCCTCAACAAAGGACAGATCAACGTCGAGAAGCTTTTTGGCATTGAGCCTCAGCCCTGTCTGCAGGCGCTGGAAGGCAAAGCCGACGGCAGTTACCTGCTGTTCCGCATCGGTGATTGTGTCGCTCAGCGTAATACTCACGCGGCGATCTACGATGCCCTGCGTCTTTGCAAGGACTTCTAAACGACGCCCTGCGCTCGGGTCTTTCAGGGCTTAGCGCAAGGTGATCCTGTTCAGGTGCCCCGGCCAGTTCGCTGCGTCGGGGAGTTGTTTCCTTTCCCGCTGGCGGAGGACGCCATGCTTGATAACCTCCTTCGAATTCTGATTGCGGCCGCACTGGTGCTTCTGGTCATCGGTGCCTGGCGGCGAATTCGTTTGTGGCGCCAGGGCCAGGCCGACTCGGTCAACCTTCTGGCGGGCCTTGCGAAAATGCCACGCCGCTATCTGGTGGATCTTCACCATGTGGTCGCGCGTGATAAAGCCATGTCTCACACCCACGTAGCGACGGCGGGGGGCTTTGTGGCCTCGGCGGCGTTGATCGTGCTGGTGCATCTCTTTGGTGTTAACAATGCGATCCTTTCCGGTGCCTTGCTGGTAACGCTGGCGGTCATGTTTGTTGGTGCGACCTTTGTCTTTCGCCGTCGCCTGAACCCACCAAGCCGCCTGTCGAAAGGCCCCTGGATGCGTTTACCCAAAAGCCTGCTGGCGTTCGCGGTATCGTTTTTTATCCTGACGCTGCCTGCTGCGGGCGTATTGCCTGAGAATACCGGCTCATGGCTGCTGGCTACCGTGCTGTTGCTGGGCGTGGTCTGGGGCATGGGTGAGCTGTTCTTCGGTATGACCTGGGGCGGGCCAATGAAACACGCCTTCGCCGGGGCCATGCATTTGGCGTTTCACCGTCGCGCCGAGCGCTTCACCGATGGCGAAGGGCGCTCCACTGGTCTCAAATTGCTGGACCTGACGGCCGCCAAACTGGGTGTTGAGAAGCCCGCGGATTTTAAATGGAATCAGCTCCTGGGTTTTGATGCCTGTGTTCAGTGTGGTCGTTGTGAGGCGGCTTGCCCGGCCTTCGCCGCTGGCCAGCCACTCAACCCGAAAAAGCTGATTCAGGATATGGTCGTCGGCATGGCGGGCGGCACTGATGCCAAGTATGCCGGTAGCCCCTATCCCGGTATTGAGGTGGGCCATCACGGCGGCAGTGCACATCAGCCTATTGTTAATGGTCTGGTTGAAGCTGAAACCCTGTGGTCGTGCACCACCTGCCGGGCGTGTGTCGAAGAGTGCCCGATGATGATTGAGCACGTGGATGCCATCGTCGATATGCGTCGCTTCCTGACCCTTGAAAAAGGCGCCACGCCCAACAAAGGCCCGGAAGTGCTGGAAAATCTGATCGCCACCGATAACCCCGGCGGTTTTGAGCCTGGTTCTCGTATGCACTGGGCCGCTGATTTGAGTCTGCCGATCATGGCGGATGTGAAAGAAGCCGACGTTCTCTTCTGGGTGGGCGATGGTGGCTTTGATATGCGTAACCAGCGCACGCTGCGCAGTTTCGTCAAGCTGCTCAAGGCGGCGGGCGTTAACATGGCCGTGCTGGCGGATGAAGAGCGCGACAGCGGCGACGTTGCCCGTCGTCTGGGCGATGAAGCCACCTTCCAATGGCTTGCCAAGCGTAACATCGCCGTGCTGAACAGCTATCGCTTTAAAACCATCGTTACCTGCGACCCTCATAGCTTCCATGTGCTGAAGAATGAGTATCCAGCCCTTGGCGGTCAGTATCAGGTGAAGCACCACACCACCTATCTGAATGAACTGCTGCAGGCGGGTCGCTTCAAGGTCGAGAAAACACCGCTGACATCGGTTACCTATCACGATCCTTGCTACCTTGGACGTTATAACGGCGAGTACGAAGCGCCGCGTCAGTTGCTGAAGTCACTGGGAATCGAAGTGAAAGAAATGGAGCGCTCAGGTTTTCGTTCACGTTGCTGTGGCGGTGGCGGTGGTGCGCCCATCACGGATATTCCTGGCAAGCAGCGTATTCCCGATATGCGCATGGACGATGTGAAACAGACCGGCGCAGAGATCGTCGCCGTAGGTTGCCCGCAATGTACGGCGATGCTGGAAGGTGTGGTCGGGCCACGGCCTGAAGTGAAGGATCTGGCAGAACTGCTGGCCGATGCGCTGGTCATTGAGGAAACGCCGGTGAAAAAACCAACCCCAGTTGCGCAAGGAGTCGCCGCATGACCGATATCATTCGTCGTGACCCCCGGCGTGAGTGGATTCTGCGTAACCGTCTGCATCCCCTGCATGCCAGTCTGCTGACGCCTCAGGATCAATGGATGGGGCCGAATGGAGTGGTGCGTAAGAACCCCCACGCCGTCGGCTTTATTGGCCCTAACGGGATCAAGCGTATTGACCGGACAGGCTCGCAAACCGGTGAAGGCGGGCAGCGTCGCAGCGCGGCGGCTGAGAAAATACTGCCGCTGCATCAGGTGAGTAATCCTGCATTCTATGTGGTGGTCGTCCCTGATATGGTCGGTGGTCGCCTCACCAGCCATGACAAGGACGTGCTCGGGCTTGCCCATCAGCTTGCCACTGGCGCTGACAACGCCGGCGCGGTGCTGGCGGTGGTCTTTGGCGCTCATAAGGAAACGGGCTTTGACACGGCCGGTGTTGACCGGTTACTGCATCTGGACGAGGAGTGCTACTCAGGTTTTGCCCCGGAAGCACGGTTGACCGTGCTCACGACGCTTGCGCGTGCGCTGCCGGTCCGGCATTGGCTACTGCCCGACTCGCTGGAGGGTGGTGGTGATCTGGGCCGTCGACTGGCGGCAAGGTTGGGCGAGCGCCCGGCGACACAGGTGTGGCAGGTTCAGGAGCAACGGGCTACTTCTCGTGCCGATGGACAGCGTCAGGACTGGACGCGTCCTCTAAGCAAGCTCTTGCTACTGGCGAACGAATGCGCCGAGCCCGTCAGTGATACGCGCCATGAAGTGCTGGACCTGTCTGCGGATGGTCACAGCGAGATGCAATGGCCAACGCCTATGCCGCGTATTGATGATCGTGGTCAGGTCGCCGTAGACCCAAGTGCCGTTCCTCTGGGCGAAGCGGAATTTATTCTCTCGGCAGGTAATGGTATTGCCGATTTTACCGTCTTCCATAAAGCCGCCACGGCGCTGCGTGCCACTGAAGGGGCTTCCCGTGTGGCGGTGGACAATGGCGATATGCCGCGTTTTCGTCAGGTGGGCGCGACCGGCACCTGGGTAACCGCACGAGTCTATGTGGCTGTGGGGATTTCCGGTGCGGTTCAGCATCTTCAGGGCATCGGTCAATGCGACAAAGTTATCGCCATTAATACGGATCCGGGTTGCGATATGGTCAAACGTGCTGATCTTTCCGTGATCGGTGATGCCGACGCGATTCTTAACGCCCTGATCGACGGGGTGGGTAGCGTTACAGGAGAGCAGAATCATGATGCAGCCTGAGCAAAACTCTGCCGATATTCAGGTGTTGGTGTCCGTTGGTGCTCATCCGAAAACCGCGCGCCCGCGCCGCTCTGATCAGGATGCGCGTGCCCTCGAACTGGCGCTGTCGCTCAACGCGGGCAAGGTCAACGCCTTGCATGCGGGGAACAGTGATGAGCATGCACTTCGTCAGTACCTCGGCATGGGGTGCGATAGCCTCACGGCGATAGAGTTGCCAGAAGGGGCAGATGCAGTACCTGCGCTGGTGTCTGCGCTTCGGCAAAGTAAAAGCAATCTGGTACTGTGCGGTGGCCGAGCGGAGCAGGGCGAATCCTCCGGCATGGTGCCTTACCTTGTGGCTGAATCCCTCGGCTGGTCTGTTGTGCCACGTGTAGCGGCGATTGAGTCGCGCGCAGGTAATGAGGTCGTGGTATTACAGGCGCTGCCTCGCGGCCAGCGTCGCAAGCTCTCAGTGAAATTACCCTGCCTGCTCTGTGTGGATGAAGCAGGCCCAGCCGCTCGCCAGAGCGCTTATGGTCTGGCCATGCGCGGCGACGTCGCGACCGCATCGGCAGATATCGTCATGGATGAAGTGGCAAGCAGTTGGGATAAAGCTCCCGCGCGTAAACGTGCCAAGCGCCTGAAGGTGGTGAAAGCGACCTCAGCAGCCGATCGCTTTAAGGCGGCGACTGCCAAACAGTCGGGCGGTGGCGGCAAAGTCATCACGCCTAAAACTCCGGAAGAGGGCGCTGCAGCGATTCTTGCCATGCTGAAAGAAGAAGGCGTTCTGCGCCAGGGTTAATCCTTTGACAGAGCCGGTCAGCCTCGTGTGTGGCCGGCATTTTTTATTCAACCGCGTATGAACAGTAACGTGTTTACCTGCCAAAACTCATGCTATAACGTCTAAAAAGTGCTGAAAGACTAAAAGGTACTTTTTGTCCTGGCCGAGGAGTTTCATGGTACGGATTCTTTCCCTCCTGTTGCTTGTCCTGCTGGCGCGTCCTCTTTGGGCGGCGGAGCCGCGTGACGTTATTGTCGGCGTTTACGATTACCCACCTCTGCTAAGTATTAAGGATGGCCGTGCCAGCGGCTTTGTTATCGATATCCTGCAGTCCATTGCCCGGGAAAAAAATTGGCGCATCGCATATCGCTCCGGCACCCTCTATGAATTGCGCAAGGCGCTGCAAAGTAACGAAATTGATATTTTGCCGGGCGTCGTGCGTAACACGAACGGTGAGGAGCATCACTATGTGGATGTACCGTTACTGCAGGACTGGGGTGAACTCTATGTCGCTCCCGGCAAGGTTCCGGCCAACTCAATTACTGAGCTCAACCATCGCAGAATAGGTCGTCTGAATACCGAGAAATTTGGTCAGCTGGCGCAGCTACAGCTCGGTATGGCGGGTATGGAAATACAATGGCAGGATTTCCCGACCTATCCTGCGCTGGTTGCTGCTCTGCTGGCGGGGCAGGTTGACTCCATTCTGATTTCGCATCTTTACGGGAATTATCAGGCCAGTTTTTATGACCTGATTCCTTCTCCGCTGCTGCTTACACCTCAAGCCAGAACGCTGGAGCTGAGCGATGATGCTTCGGTGCTGAAACCCGGTCTTGAGCAAATTCTTCTGCGCTACAAGTCCAATCAGTCCTCCATTTATTACCGCACAATGGATCGTTATCTGGGCACCAGCTTTGAAGAGCGCATGCAGTCTGCCTCGATCGTATTTATCGTGGTGGCTGTCATTCTACTGCTGGTGGGTTTGATCCTGCTTAGTCGCTATCTGAATCACCTGGTCTTCAAGCGTACAGAGCAGTTGGCAGATACCAACGATCGGTTATCCGAAATGAATCGGAATCTGGATGTGATGGTTCGCTCTCGCACATTGGCGCTGGAGAACAGTAACTCGGCATTAATGGACTCTCGCCTGAAGCTGGAGGATAACCTGAACCAGCTGCAGGACATGCAACAGCAGCTCGTTGAAGCGGAGAAAATGTCCGCATTGGGTGGTCTGGTCGCAGGGGTCGCTCATGAGATCAACACGCCGTTGGGGATTGCCGTCACCAGTGCTTCATTACTGGATGAGCAACTGGCGTTTCTCGATAAGAGCTATCGTGCAGGGGAAATGGCGCGAAGTGATCTTGAGGAGTTTTTGGAAACCACGCGTGAGAGTGTGCAGATCCTGAATGGCAATCTCAGTCGTGCTGCTGATTTAGTGCAGAGTTTTAAGCGAATGGCAGTGGATCAATCCGTCCATGAACTGCGACAGATGGTGTTGGGTGAGTACCTTAATGAGCTGCTGTTGACCCTCAAACCTAATCTTCGAAAGCACCAGGTAGAGGTGAAGTTGACTGGAAATTTACAATTGGCATGTACTACATTTCCAGGACCCATGGCGCAAATCATTACTAATCTGGTAATGAATGTCCTCTTGCATGCATTTACTGAGAACCAGCAGCAACGGCAAATTACGCTGGAGATCAGTGAGGTTGAGTCACCCGAGGCGCAGCGGGAGATCATGCTGGTGTTTTCCGATAATGGTCGTGGTGTTGATGTAGAGGCGCTACCGAGACTTTTTGAGCCTTTTTATACCACCCGTCGGGGTGATGGCGGCACCGGGCTAGGTTTGCATCTGGTCTATAATTTAGTAACTCAAAGCCTGAAAGGGCGAATTTACGCACAGTCTGCACCCAATGAAGGGCTGACCCTGGTCATGTGCTTTCCTGATCAGGGCGTTAGTTAGCTGGAGATTTTTCATGTTGGATGACCTTTTTGCACCTGAGCGCCACAGGCCGGAATCGACGCGTCCGCCGTGGTATGTGCTGGTCGTCGATGATGAGCCTGAGGTACACCAGATTACCCAGCTGGCGCTTAAACACTTCAATTTTGATGGCCGTCCACTGGTATTTTTAAATGCCTATTCCGGCTCTGAGGCTCGCAAACTCCTGCGTGAGCGTCATCGTGATATTGCCATGGCGCTACTTGATGTGGTGATGGAGTCAGATGATGCTGGCCTGGCATTGGTCGACTATATTCGCAGCGAGCTCAATAACCACTTCATGCGCCTGGTGTTACGCACCGGGCAGCCTGGTCAGGCGCCTGAGCAGCGCGTCATCGTTGATTACGACATTAACGACTACAAAGCTAAAACCGAACTTACCGCCCAGAAACTGTCGACCTTGATGTATGCCAGCCTTCGCAGTTACCGGGACATCATGACCATTGATGGCAATCGTCGTGGGTTGGTGCAGGTGATTGAAGCCTCTGCCAATATTTTTCAGCGCCAATCCTTAATGACTCTGCTTGAAGGCGTGGTCGAGCAGCTCACCGGACTTCTGCATCTCGATAAAGGTGTGCTGATTCGTGTGCACCGGCAATATCTGGCGCTTGCAAAAGATGAAGGGCTGGAAGTCCTGGTCGCTATTGATGCCAATCGCCGTACTACGATGAATGACTCAGAAGCGCTGTCCTTTACCGACAGAACCCTGATTATGCAGGCGATGGCCATGGAGCAGCATCTGTTTACGCAGGAAACCGCAGTGCTGGTATGTCATCACGGTCATGATCAGGCGCTGGTTTTCTATCTGGAAGGCGGCGGCCTGATCAGCCAGCTGGATCGTAATCTGCTTGAGCTGTTCATGACCAATGTGGCAATTGCCTTTGATAACCTTCGTCTGCGTGATGAGGTGGAGGAAACCCAGCGCGAGATTGTGTATCTGCTGGGGGAAACGGTGGAGTCGCGCAGCCATGAGACCGGCCAGCATGTGAAGCGGGTGGCAGAATATTGCTACATTCTGGCCAAGGCCTATGGGTTGAGTGAAGAGCAGGCGCAGACTCTGCGTTATGCCGCACCCTTACATGACTTGGGAAAAATCAGCGTGCCTGATCACATTCTTTATAAGGAGGGTGTACATACCGATCAGGAGCGTGAGGTCATGCGAGCGCATTCCTCTCAGGGGTACGAGCTTCTAAGGCACTCACAGCGACCAATTCTTAATGCCGCGGCAGTGATTGCCCTTGAGCATCATGAAAAGTGGGATGGCTCAGGTTATCCATCTGGAAAGCGTGGTGAGGAAATTCATCTGTATGCCCGCATTGTTGCGCTGGCGGATGTGTTTGATGCTGTGTGTTCGCCGCGTTGCTATAAGGAGCCCTGGTCACTGGAGAAAACCCTGGCCCATATTGAAAGCGAAAAGGGCAAGCACTTTGATCCGGAGCTGGTGGCGGTGTTTATGCAGCAGATCGATGCTTTGGAGGCTGTTCGTCTGCATTATCTGGATGAAGAATCCTCTTCTCAGGATCTGAAACATTAATTCAGAGCCTGAAATATTAAGGCCTGTTGTTTTTCTTACGGGCGAAAGGATAAAAAAATCCCCTGTCATTTGGCAGGGGATTTTTTATTAGACCGCTGACCTAACGCCGCTTAAAGCGCCAGAGTCACGGCAATGAGTCCGACAAATGACATGATGATAGTGTAGGGCAGGGCCATCAGCACCATGCGGCCATAGGAAAGCCTTACCAGCGGAGCAACCGCTGAGGTCAGCAGGAACAGAAATGCCGCCTGACCGTTGGGCGTTGCAACGCTTGGGATGTTGGTGCCGGTGTTGATCGCCACGGCAAGCTTGTTGAAATGCTCGACGGTGATTTCTCCTGCCTGCAATGCAGCCTGAACTTCATTGATATAGACCGTGGCAACGAAGACGTTATCACTGATGGCAGACAGTACGCCGTTGGCAATGAAGAAAATGGCTGGCTGGGCCACCGGATCCTGCAGCAGCACCCAGTGAATAATGGGTTGGAACAGATGCTGGTCATGGATCATCGCCACGATAGAGAAAAACACTACCAGCAATGCGGTGAAGGGCATGGCTTCTTCAAAGGCATGGCCAATCTGGTGCTCATCTGTTACGCCATTAAACGCGGTCAACAGGATAATCACCATCAGACCGATCAGGCCAACTTCTGCCATATGGAATGCCAGACCGAGAATCAGCAGAACGCCAACAACACACTGAATGATCAGAATAATGCGCTCACGATCCGTGCGTTTGGCATCTTCGATGGCGGCAAACTCTTTCAGAATCAGACGCACACTATCAGGCAGGCGGTCGCCGTAGCCAAAGATACGAAACTTCTCCAGGAACAGGCAGGTGACCAGTCCGGCTACCAGAACCGGCATGGTAATCGGAGCCATGTGGACGAAGAACTCAATAAAGTGCCAGCCGGCCTTATCGGCGATCAGCAGGTTTTGAGGCTCACCTACCAGCGTACATACGCCACCTAATGCCGTACCAATAGCGCCATGCATAAGCAGGCTGCGCAGGAAACCACGAAATTTATCCAGGTCGGTCTGATGGGTATCGCCCACGCTGACATCATCAGAGTGATCGTGATCATCAGGGTGATGCAGCACTTTGCCAGAGGCAACCCGGTGATAGACCGCGTAAAAGCCAACGCAAACACTGATCAGAACCGCAGTGACTGTAAGCGCATCGAGAAAGGCTGAAAGAAAAGCAGAGGAAAGCGAGAAGAGCAGGGCAAGCTTGGTCTTGGATTTCACCCCGAGCAGTATTCGGGTGAAAACGGTCAACAGCATGCTCTTCATAAAGTAGATGCCAGCCACCATAAACATCAGCAGCAGGATAACAGCGAGGTTATTACTGACCTCATGGTAAACCGCATCCGGGCTGGTTAGGCCAATAGCAACGGCTTCCAATGCCAGAAGACCTCCTGGCTGCAGTGGATAGCACTTGAGTGCCAGAGCCAAAGTGAAGATAAATTCAAAAATCAGAATCCAGCCGGTGACGACGGGTCCGACGCTCATCAGCAAGATCGGGTTAGCGATCAGAAATGCGATGACAGTTTTTTTGTACCAAATGGGGGAGTTCCCCAGGAAGTTTCTGAAAAAAGCCTGGCTTAGATTTCCGGCCATGATCCAATCCTATGTACTCTCAACGTTGCTCGATTCCCATGCAGTTTGAGACACAGCGTGTCTGTCTCCGCGATCATGGATTCATTTGGGTTATTCTACTGTCCAAACACCGGCATAGCTGAGATGTTATCGGCGATGCGTAATGGGTGCCCTAAGTGTAGATGACGGGATCAGGACAGCTAGGGTCTTTTTGTCGTAATGATTCTGGTTATACAAACAACGGTAATCGCGTCCGTTTTGTCATAAGCCCTTTTTGTCATAAAGAATAGGTATCTGCAATGAATTTTGACATTGTTCCTGTGAATGGAGAACCCGGCGGCAATGACCAACTACTGCTCATGTATGACGGTCAGGTTTGGGTAACCTCAGCGGGGCAATGGCTGCTTTCCTGGGACAGACTGGCGGAAATAGTCAGTGATTCTGTCTTTCATCCAGTGGGCGAGATGACCCTGGATTCCGGTGATCGCTTCAAGCTCTGGACGGCGGAGGTTGAACACCTCGATAGCTATACGCTAGTAGGGCTTCGAGCAGCGTTATTGGATGCCGGAGCTGATAATTTTGTAGTGCTTGCCCGTGCGGCGGAGCTTAATACCTGGTGGCGTGACCATCGTTTCTGTGGCCGCTGTGGTCATAAGACTGAGCCATTGCAAGGCGAGGTCGCTCAGGTGTGCCCAGCATGTCATCATCGTGCTTATCCGCGTTTATCACCCTGCATTATTGTGCTGGTACGCCAGGGGGAGCGTGCCTTGCTGGCCAAGGCACCGCATTTTCCTGCCGGACGTTACTCAACGCTTGCCGGCTTTATTGAAGCGGGTGAAACCGCCGAGCAGGCGGTACATCGTGAGGTTTTTGAGGAAACCGCTATCCGCGTTAAAAACGTGCGTTATGTCAGTAGTCAGTCCTGGCCATTTCCCCATTCACTCATGCTGGGTTTTGAGGCTGAGTATGAGAGTGGCGATATTCTGTGTCAGCCCGGCGAAATCGAGGATGCGCGCTGGTGGTCAGCCGATGAGTTACCGGATATGCCGCCTTCCGTTTCTATCGCCCGTGAGCTGATTGATCGCTGGCTGGCACAAGTCTCCCGCTAAAAGCAATGACAATGCTGGTAGGCTTTTACTCTGCCTTGCTATGATGCGCGACAGCGTGCGATTTATAAGGAGTTTTCATGTTGGAATTTCTGGCCAATTACGGGCTGTTTCTGGCCAAAAGCCTCACCCTGATCGTGTTGATCATCGGCGGATTACTCATGCTGATAGTTGCCGGTAAAGGGGGCAAGGAGCGTAAAGAGGGGCATCTGGAAGTTCGTCATATGAACGAATGGCTGGATGAGATGAAAGACTCTCTTAAGCACGAAATCTGGGATAAGCAGCTACTGAAAAAAGAGCTGAAAGAAAAGAAAAAAGAAGAGAAGCGTAAGGCGAAAGAAAGCAAAAAAGCTGACCCTGAAGAGACAGTAGAAAAAGGTCGGATTTATGTGTTGGATTTCGACGGCGATATTAAGGCTTCGGGTGTTGAACATCTGCGCGAGGAAATCACCGCGATTCTGACGCTGGTGAATCCTGAAAAAGATGAAGTGATGCTTCGCCTTGAAAGCCCTGGCGGTATGGTTCACGGCTATGGCCTGGCAGCATCTCAACTGGAGCGAATCCGTAGTGCGGGTGTTCGCCTGACGGTCTGTGTTGACAAGGTCGCCGCCAGCGGTGGTTATATGATGGCTTGTATCGCGGACCGCATCATTGCCGCTCCCTTTGCGGTGATGGGCTCTATTGGTGTGGTTGCTCAGGTGCCTAACATTCACCGTCTGCTCAAGAAAAACGATGTTGATGTCGAAATTCTTACGGCCGGTGAGTACAAGCGAACCCTGACCATGCTGGGCGAGAACACCGACAAGGCACGCGAGAAGTTCAAGCATGATCTTGAAGAGACTCACACCTTGTTTAAGGATATGGTGAGTAGCTACCGCACCGAGATGGACATTGCCAAGGTGGCGACCGGCGAGGTTTGGTATGGCAAACAGGCTATCGACATCGGCATGGTTGATGAGCTTATGACCAGTGATCAATGGATCATGCAGGCCTGTGAGCGCGCAGATGTATACTGGATGCACTATGCTGCCAGAAAAGGTCTGCAAGAACGAATTGGTAATATCTTTGGCGCAATCAGTACCCAGACACTCGATAAAGTGGATCAGTGGCTCAATTCAAGCCGTTTCCATCGTTAAGCTGGGTGCAGGCGTGTCAGCCTGAGGTGAAGGAAACGGAAGTATGTTGCGTCTTCGACTGACACGCTTTGAGATGAGCTTATTGGGAGTAGGGGTGTTGGCACTGGCACTGCTCTCCCTGTACGTCATTGTTTCCTATTCCTCCCTTCATAAAGAGCGCGAAGCTCACTTCGCCGCTGAGGTTAATCGCCTCGAACTGATTCTCCCTCCCTTGATTGCCCAACCGCTGGCGGCGGGCGATACCCTCAAGCTTCGTGAGCTTTTATTACCGCTGGTGCAAAAGCAGGATTCGGGTATTCGTACGCTGAATATTGTCAGCACCTACGGCCGTGAAATTTTGAGCCTTGGCGATCTGTCATCCAGTCATTATCTGCGTGATGACGAGCTTGAACTGGCGGCGGATGATCCTTCTTTGTACTGGGGTAAAGTCGATATTGTGGATCAGGGCAAGCGTCTTGGGACCATTAATATCGGTATGGAAACTCAGGCCATTATTGAGACCAATAACTGGCTTCGGGGTAGTTATTTACTACTTGGCCTCCTGGCGTTGCTGCTCGGTCCTTTATTGCTGCGGATCTGGCGCACACTGGTTCGCCAGGAACAGGAGCATACGCTGGCGGTTATCACCGGTGCGGAAGACCCCAGCGGCTTTAGTATTCAACCTAAAGGCAACTATCTGATTTCCGGTGAGCGTCTGCTGACGCTGGTAGAGCTTAGTAAGCGTCTACAGAACCGCCTGGAGGATTACTTCGAAACAACGACTGAAGCCATGTTTGTTCTTGATACTGCGGGCTACTGCCAGCGTTCGAATCAGGCAGGCAGACAGTTGGTTGGGATCGAAAACAGTGAGCTTCTGCGCACACAATCTCTGACACAATGGTTATCGCCCCGAGAAGGTCATTATTTTGATGAGGGCTTCCTGCAGCGCGATATCCATGATGCGCTGGTTCGAGGTGAATCTTTCCGTTATGACGAGCTGCTTTTGCATGTCGGTCGCGGAAAACCCCGGGTCGTTGCCTGTCATTATCAGCCATTTGATGTGGTGACTTCATCGGAAGCCGGCATTCTTTGTTGCCGCGATATCACAGAGCAGCTGGAAACCCGAGAGCGTTTGAGCCTGACAGCGCAGGTATTTGAAAGTACGCAGGAAGGCATCATGATCACCGACGTACAAAGTCGCGTATTGGCGGTCAACAAGGCTTTCACTGATATTACCGGTTACTCCTCAGATGAGATCGAAGGGCTTTTCCCCGGCGGCTTGTTCCCGGATGTGCTGAGTTCAGGCATTCACGGCCAGGATTTTTACCGTGAAATGTGGGATTCACTCACCAGTAAAGGCAGCTGGCAAGGCCAGATCTGGAACCAGAACAAGGACGGCAGACTGTTCCCAGAGTGGCTGTCGATCAGTGAAATTCGTAATCACCGTGATGAAGTCACGAACTACATTGCGGTTTTCAGTGATGTCTCGGTGCTGATTAATCAGGAAACTGAAATCGGGAACCAGAACCGATTGCTGCGGAACATTCTCGATAATCTCAATGACGGTGTGCTGGTACTTGATCTCAACGGCAAGATTCTTCAGGCCAACCTTCATGTCTACCGGGTGCTGGGACTTTCTCCAGATGCCGAGAGTATTCATCAATGGAAAAGCGGGCGCTTTATCGTTGAGAACGGGGAGCGTTATGATGAGGGCGAGCCTATCATTCAGGCACTGCAGGAGCATGTGATCTGGGATAAGGAATACCGTCTCGAACGTCAGGGCCACACTTCCTATATTTCGATTAACGCCAAACCTCTCTATAGCAATAGTGGCGGCCATATAGGGGCGCTGGTGGTTTTACGTGATATCAGCCAGACCAAGCAGGCTCACGCGAAACTGTTACAAGCGGTGCTTGAAGCGGAACAGGCAAACCAGGCGAAATCCGACTTCCTTGCCAGCATGAGCCATGAAATCAGAACGCCGATGAACGGTATTATCGGTGTGGCCGATATTCTTGCGGATGCGGAGCTTGGTGAGGATGAAGAGCAGCTGGTCGATATCATCCGCTCTTCTGGCGAGCTGTTATTGTCAATTGTGAATGACGTGTTGGACTTCTCCAAACTGGATGCTGGCAAGCTGCAACTGGCGCAGGAATCTTTCAACATCGGTGAGCTTATGGCTTCCTCTGTTCAGGTTATCAAGGGGCAAGCCAATCAGAAAGGCCTCGAATGCGAGATGATTCTTCATCAGTGTGGTGAGGACTGGGTGATTGGAGACTTGCAGCGTTGTCGACAGATTCTCGTGAACCTGCTGGGTAACGCCGTCAAGTTTACCGAGAAAGGCCATGTTCGTGTGGGCGTTATGCAGATGCGTAAGCTGGGTCAGGTGGCCTGGTATCGTTTCAATGTTGAAGACTCAGGCATAGGTATTGATCCTGCGTTCAAACCTTCGCTCTTCACCCGCTTTGCTCAGGCGGATACCTCAACGACTCGTCGCTACGGTGGCACAGGTCTGGGGCTTGCGATCTGTCGACGTCTTGTCAGTCAGATGGGCGGTTATATTGATGTCGATAGTGTGCCGGGCGAGGGCAGTAATTTCTGGTTTGAAATCCCGCTACCGGTGAAAGAAACCCACCAGAGCAAACTGCTGACTCCTGAGGATAATTCGGGTTTCCAACATGCCTATCGCATTCTGGTTGCTGAGGATAATCAGGTTAACCAGGCGGTCATTCTGCGTATGCTGGAGAAGATGAAGCTTCAGGCGGATATGGTCGATAACGGTGATGCTGCAGTGACTGCCTGGAAAAACACGGACTATGATCTGATTCTGATGGACTGGCGAATGCCGGTGATGGATGGTCTCACCGCCACGCGTACTATTCGCGAGCAGGAAACCGAAGGGGCACGTACAACGATTATTGCCCTTACTGCCAATAGCTCGGTTGAGGACCGGCAAGTCTGTATTGAAGCCGGTATGGATGATTTCCTGCCCAAGCCAGTCAAGTATGACCAGTTGCGGGATGTACTCGCGCGGCACCTTGAGCGTGCTGCTACTTCCCGAACCTGACATAGATAACGCTCTTTGTCAGGTCTGGAAATGCTTGTCTCATTGTCAGTCAATCATTGCGCGGGTGCGACGAAGTGGATGTGCTTCGTAAGTACCCAGCACGCGATATTCCTTGGCGAAAAAGCTGAGCTCTTCAAGTGCGCGCTTCATCGGCTCGGCATCAATGTGAGCAGCAATATCAATATGGAACTGACTCACTTCCAGTGTTCCCCCCGTCATGTAACTCTCCAGCTTGATCAGGTTAATACCGTTAGTAGCAAAGCCGCCTAAAGCTTTATAGAGGGCCGCTGGCAAGTGACGAACCTGAAACATTAGAGAGGTGATATAGCGCTTTTGTGACTCAAACACGGGTACGCGAGCATCGCGAGAGAGGATCAAAAAACGGGTGGTGTTACCTTCCATGTCCTGAAAGTTTTCCCGCAGTATCTCCAGACCATAAAGCTCTGCGGCCAAACTACTGGCAATCGCACCCTGAGTAACATCGTGATGCTGACTGATATTCAGTGCTGAGCCTGCAGTATCAAGACCCGCCACGGGAGCGATGTTCAGCTCTCGCAGGTGAGTATCGCATTGGGCTAATGCCTGCGGGTGAGAGTGTACCTGCTTCAGATCTTCAATCCGTGAGCCCTTGATCCCCAGAAGGCAGTGATTTACCGGCTCAAAATGCTCGCCAATGATGTGCAGAGAGGTTTTCGGAAGTTGACGGTAGATTTCCTCAACGCGTCCAGCGGTCGAGTTCTCAACCGGAATCATTGCCAGCGCCGCTTCCTGATTCTCAACCTTGCTGATTGCTTGTGCAAAAGACTCGCAGGCCAGTGTAGGCAGGTTTTCAAACACCTGCCTGCAAGCCAGATGAGAGTAAGCACCTTCGTGTCCCTGATAAGCAATGAGAGCAGTGGTCATGACGTTAACCTGAGTGTCTGGATGGGCATTTAAATTTTTTATCCGGCTTTATGAAAACTTACTCATGGCGCCCGAATCGCTGTGATACGCTGCCGGAAATTTTGGGGCGGCCAATGGTCGTTCGATTGTAAAGAAAGTCGGTACGGAGTGCGACGAATGGCGCAGGTGGAAGACTCACAGGTTAAAACACGGGCTACGCTGGCCTTGTTCATTGCCATGTGGTTGTGGTCGAGTTCCTTTATTGCTCTGAAGTATGCTTTTGCCAGCTTTGATCCATTTTTTGTGATTTGGGGGCGTATGGCTGTCGCCAGCCTTTGTTTTCTTTTGCTCGCTCCGTGGGTGTTCAAAGGCTGTCACTACCAGCGCGGTGACTGGAAATATCTTATTGGGATGAGCCTGTTTGAGCCCTGCCTCTATTTTATTTTTGAGGCTATGGCGCTGCAGAACACAACCGCTTCCCAGGCCGGAATGATTACTGCCATGCTGCCTGTTCTGGTAGCCGCAGGAGCCGCATTCTTCCTTGGTGAGCGGATGTCCAGACAGGCTTATGCCGGATTTGCTGTGGCGCTCTTGGGTTCAGTCTGGCTGAGTCTGGCGGGCACACCTGAAGAGGGAGCGCCTAACCCTATTTTAGGTAACTTCTTTGAGTTTCTAGCCATGTTGTGTGCTACCGGCTATGTACTGGTGCTTAAGCACTTAACCAAACGCTATTCATCTTTCTTTCTGACGGCAATGCAGGCTTTTTGTGGAACGGTTTTCTTTCTGCCATTTGTTCTATTCAGAGATGCTGGCTGGCCGACGCAGTGGCAGTCATTACCGACATTCGCGATTATTTATTTAGGAACGATGGTTACACTCGGCGCTTATGGTTTGTACAATTACGGGGTGAGCAAGGTAGAAGCTGCAAAAGCGACAGCCTTTATCAACTTGATTCCCGTGTTTACCCTGATATTAGCCTGGGCATTGTTGGGTGAAACTTTGTCCTTTATCCAGACCTGTGCATCAGCGCTGGTGCTGATAGGGGTTATAACGAGTCAGGTGAGATTGTCACGAAAGGCAGTTCCTCTAGTGGAAGGAAACTGACGAAAGAAATATACTGCTGTATCAAGGTGTTTCGGTTGCGCAATTTAGTCAAAGTTGAAATATAATTGCTGCGCTGCAATCCTTGGTGTGGGTATTGATTAATACCGTTACACCAATCGACGGAACGGTAACCCTCGTATTTTCTAAGTTTTAACGGGTGAAAGTGCTTGAGGGGAATGTGGAAGGAATTGGTGGGATAGTGGCGGGTAAAGTTTTACGCGATTATTCCGATAACATCGTCTTCACGGTGAGGGGAAAGAAAATGAAATACTCCTCTCCGTTGAAATTACAATCTCTGACCATCACAGTAATACTGTACCTCGGAGGCGCTACACCGGGAATTTCCTCTCAGGACCCCTGCTTTTGCAGCTAGTAGGAAGCTTGGCTCCTTGAAATGGAAAATCTGTTGTATACTTCCGGACAATTGTCGTATTTCTCTAGTGGAACCAAGTAGAAGTACGGCGCAAATGTGGCGGTAGAATTTTGATTCAAGGAACTAAATGAGGTTAGCCATGAAAAAGACCGTGACTGCACTGACTCTGGCTCTTGTCGCTGGTGGCGCGTTTGCAAACACTGAACCCACTTCTTACTGGGTATCCAGCAATGGCCACGTAGTTAAGGATGGCTTTGGCGGTTGCGTCAAAACTGTTAACTGGAAAGCAGAAGACGAGTACATCTGTACTGGTGAGAAAGTTGCTGAGCCTGTAGCTGCAGCTCCTGCTCCTGCTCCTATGTACCAGAACGTAGAGCAGTCTCTGACTGTCTACTTCCCTAACGATGTTGCTAAAGTATCTGCAGCTAACCAGGCTCGTCTGGCTGAGTTCGCTGGTAACATGAACAGCACCATGAAAGACGTAAGCGGCGTTATGGTTTCTGGCCACGCTAGCTCCCCTGGTAGCGATGGTTACAACATGCGTCTGTCTCAGCGTCGTGCAAACAACGTTGTTAGCGAGCTGAACAAACTGGGCGTTCGCAACGCTACCGTTAACTCTTACGGTGAAACCGATCTGGTTTACACTGCTAACGGTAAAGAAGACCAAGAGCGTAGCCGTCGTGTTGTTATCGACGTTACCGGTCAGAAACAGGTTCAGTAATCCTGTTTAAATAAAAAAAGGGAGCTTTGCTCCCTTTTTTTGTGTCTGTGTTTTGGGCACATATAGAAATTGCGATCTGAACATGACGAAGTAAATACAAAAGGGGAGCGAGAGGCTCCCCTTTTGTACTCTGGGCATGTAAGCAAGCTTGCTTAGAGCGCTTCAGGTTTCACCGCGTAGATTGCATTCAGGTTGCGGTAAAAGTTCTGGTAGTCCATCCCGCATCCAAAAAGAAAACGATCCTCAACGTCAGCACCGATATAGTCAGGGGTGTATCCCTTAACCTTTCTGTCATGCAGCTTGTTAATCAGTGTTGCCGTTCTTACGCTGGCGGCCTGTAGCGAGGTTAGTTCCTGCATTATGGCGACTAAGGTATGGCCTTCATCAAAGATGTCATCAATGATCAAAATATGGCGGTCCTTAACCTCGCTACCAGGACGAACCTTCCACTCAAGTTGGGCGCCTTTGGTTTCCATGCCATAACGCGTGGCATGAATATAGTCCACTTCCAAAGGAAAGCTCAGTCTTGCCAGTAGCTGCCCTGCAGGAATCAATCCACCTCGCATGACACACAATACCAGCGGCACCTTGTCTGCAAGATCTTCGGTGATGGCATTTGCCATGCTGTCATAGGCTTGAGCAATGGTGGCCTCATCAACGAGACAATCTGAGCGATCCAGTATGGAGGCAATTTCTGCTGAAGATGCGGTCATGATACTTACCTATGTCGAGTCCTGATTTTTCTTGTCCGGACGGTTTGAAAAAAATAAAGTCGGCAATTCTAGCCAAAGCCTCAGACCAGTGCCATACCAAAGGCTGTGATGCCATGAGGTCAGTGTCTATCCAGAGATAGCGTGAAGCAAATCATAGGTTGTGGTCTATATATTGCTGTTATCTGAGTATGTGATTTTGTACCTTTATGCCGATCCTATCCACTGAATAAGGAGCTTTCATGGCAGTTCACGAGATTCGTCATCCATTGGTAAGACATAAAATTGGCCTGATGCGCGAGCAGGGTATCAGCACCAAGCACTTTCGTGAGCTATGCAGTGAAATTGGAACACTCCTGACCTACGAGGCAACACGCCATCTCACGACTGAGCAGGTTGAAGTGACTGGCTGGTCGGGCGAGCCTATCCGTATTGAGCACATCAAGGGCAAAAAAATTACGGTGGTGCCAATTCTTCGGGCAGGGCTTGGGATGTTGGATGGCGTTTTACAGCTAGTACCGAATGCTAAAGTCTCTGTGGTAGGTCTTTATCGCAATGAGGAAACTCTCGAGCCGGTTCCTTACTTCGAGAAAATTGTCTGTGATATTGAAGATCGCACCGCCTTAATTCTGGACCCCATGCTGGCGACAGGTGGTACGCTGGTCGCTACTATCGACATGCTTAAGAAGGCAGGTTGCAAACACATTCTTGGACTTTTCCTTGTGGCTTGTCCTGAGGGAATCGCCCGGCTTGAAGCGGCTCATCCTGATGTCGATATTTATGTTGCATCTGTTGATGAGCGCCTGAACGAGAAAGGCTACATTCTTCCTGGTCTGGGCGATGCTGGCGATAAAATCTTCGGCACCAAGTAACAGATGCACCACTTTGGGGTGATTCCGTGGATTTTTGCTCCCGGCTGTCGTTACAATCACTTCCTGGGAAAGCCTGCACGGCTTTCCCTTTTATAAGCTAAGGCTGCGATCATCGCAGTATTCAATTAATGGCTGTATCGCCAGCCGCCCGAGGGAGCTTGGCATGAAGCGGGTATTAGTGGTTGATGATGAGCTAAATAATGTTAACGCCATCGTCCGGCTATTACGTCGCCGCGGATATGAGGGTATCCCTTGTACCGATCCTCATCAGGCTATCAGTCTGATCCAGCGTCACCACATTCGGGTTGTGCTCAGTGACCAGCGCATGCCGGGCATGCAAGGCTCGGAACTGATGCATGAGATCAAAAAGTACGATCCTGAAATTCTCTGCATTCTGATTTCCGCCTACACCGATTTTTCAGGGCTGACCGAGGCCATTAACTCCGGCGTGCTCTTCAAATTTATCCCTAAGCCTTGGAAGCGTGAAGAGCTGTTGGGAGTGTTGGAGGATGCCTTCTCCTGGATTGATCAGCAGCGATTGCGTCGCATGGGTCAGTCTGCCTATGTGCAAAGTGATGATGCCATGCTGATTCTTAACCATCGCTGGCAGGTTCAGTCTGCCAATGCGGGTTATTTGGAGGCACGTCAGATAGAGCTCGAAGATGTGATTGGCCGGACACTGTTTGAAGTCGAGCCAAGCCTTGATCAACATCTCATTGAGCACAGTGTGGCAGAGCGGGGGCAGTGGAGTGCTGATCACTGGCTCTCGCAACCTGATGGTGAGTTACGATGCTTTGCGCTTTCTCTTCGAAGTGTTGAGGACCAAGGCGGTGAACCTTTCTTTTACACCCTAAGATTGCGTGACCAAACCTTGCAGCAGCGTGTTGAAACACAACTGCGCACGGACTTATTGACGGGGCTCAACAACCGCCAGGCTTTTGTTGCCTCTGCTGAAGCCGCAAATAAGGGCGATTCTCAAGCGGTTCTGGTGCTGGATATTGTTAACTTTCGCCATATTAACCAGAGTCTTGGGCATACCGTTGCAGACCAGTTGTTGGTATTTCTGGGGGAGCGTTTAAAGTCGCTGCTTGCCAAAGAACAAGGACTTGGCCGTATTGGGACGGACCACTTCAGCGTGTACTTCCCTTCGATTACTAATGTCGATGATCTGCGTAGTACGGTTGATCATTGGTTAGAAACCTTGCGCGGGCCTTATGACCTGAGCGGTGGTGAGCTCTTTATTGCGCTTCGTGGCGGTTTGAGTTTTGGTGAAACGCGAAGCCCGGTCGAGCTGATTCAGGAAGCGGAAACTGCGCTTTCCTACGCGAAGCAGTACGAAGCTGGCCCGCTCATTATGTTTGATTCGGGCCTTATGCACGGGGCACGTGAGCGTTTACGTCTTTGGAGCGATCTGCACCGGGCTCTTGAGCGGGAAGAGTTTGAATTATTGTTCCAGCCGAAAGTAAGTGCGCACGACGGCCGCTGGGTGGGCGCTGAAGCATTATTGCGTTGGTATCATCCTGTCCTGGGTGAAGTTCAACCCGATATTTTTGTCACGCTGGCAGAGGAATCCGGGCTAATCATGTCCATCGGCCGTTGGGTGATTCATCGGGCTCTGGATGCACTCAAGCAGTGGCGAGAAGAAACCGGTAGTAATGACCTGCATGTGGCGGTGAACATTTCGCCGACTCAGTTGGCGGATGAGGGTCTGGTACAGGCGATCGGTTTTGCGCTGAGTGAGCGTGGTTTACAGGCAGATGCCCTTCAGGTCGAAATTACTGAGAGCCAGCTGCTGGACCCGCTGAGAGCAACCTCAATTATTGCTGAGCTTTCCATGCTGGGTGTGAAAGTCGTGCTGGATGATTTTGGTACAGGTTATGCCTCCTTTGAGTGCCTGGGCAATTATGAGTTCAGCACAGTCAAGCTGGATAAAAGCTTTGTTGATGGTATCGAAAAGCGGCCCCGTAGCCGCGTGCTTGTACACGCCATGATAGAGATGGCTCATGCACTGTCGATGGTAGTCGTGGCTGAGGGTGTTGAGCGTGATAGTCAGTGGCGCTACCTCAAGGAAATGGATTGCGATCAGCTGCAAGGCTATCGCTTTTCGCGTGCGTTACCTGCCTCAAAAATGGTGGAGTGGGCTGCCAATGCCCCTCAGTTGGCTGACGAATAACGTCGCCTCTTGTCTGAGAAACGAAAAAGCCCCGTTATCGGGGCTTTTTTCATGGTTGATTGAGGTTACTGCTTAGCTGGCCAGGGTATCGAATAACCCTTCGATCGCGGCGAATCGCTGCTCTGGGGTTTTCATTGGCAAGGTGAAGCGAATCTTCTGGCCACCCTGGAGTTTGTAACGGTTAGGCTGGCGCTGCACCAGCTGAATCAGCTTGAACGGATCCACCCTGGTATCCTGGGCAAATTCCAGCAGCCCGCTTTCCTGGTTGGCTTCCAGCTTAACGATGCCCAGCTCCGTCGCGCGAAGCTTGAGCTCGGTCTGGCGGAACAGGCTTTTCACCTGCTCTGGCAACAGGCCAAAGCGATCAATCATCTCGACCTGCAGCTCACGCAATTGATCCTCACTGTGGGCGCTGCTGATTCGCTTATACAGCATCAAGCGTGTATTAACATCGGGGAGATAGTCTTCGGGGATTAATGCCGGTAGGCGCAGATTAATGTCCGCATCCATATTCAGCGGTTTATCCAGGTCAAACTGCTTACCCTGACGAATGGCTTTCACCGCACGGTCCAGCATATCCATATACAGGCTAAAGCCGATGCTCTGAATCTGGCCACTTTGTTCCTCGCCCAGCAGCTCGCCTGCACCTCGAATTTCAAGGTCGTGAGTCGCCAGCGTGAAGCCTGCACCAAGGTGATCAGCACTACTGATCGCTTCCAGGCGCTTCTGTGCATCAGGAGTCATGGCTCGCCAGGGCGGCGTTAGCAAATAGGCATAAGCCTGATGGTGGGAGCGCCCGACACGGCCACGAAGCTGGTGCAGCTGCGCCAGGCCGAAGCGATCAGCCCGATCAATAATAATGGTATTGGCATTCGGCACATCGATACCGGTTTCAATAATGGTGGTGCACACCAGAACATTGAAGCGACGGTGGTAGAAGTCCGACATGACCTGTTCCAGCTCGCGTTCGCGCATCTGGCCGTGGCCAACGGCAACACGTGCCTCAGGAATCATATCGCGAACTTCCTGGGCGACTTTCTCAATCGATTTCACTTCATTGTGCAGGTAGTACACCTGACCGCCACGCAGCAGCTCACGAAGAATGGCTTCACGCAGCATGCGCTCATCGGTTTCACGGACAAAGGTCTTGATGGATAACCGGCGGGCCGGAGGCGTCGCAATGATGGAAAGATCGCGTAGCCCGGACATTGCCATATTCAGGGTTCGCGGAATCGGTGTGGCGGTGAGTGTCAGAATATCCACATTGGCACGCAGCGCTTTCAATTTCTCTTTTTGCTGCACACCGAAACGATGTTCTTCATCAATGATCAATAAGCCCAGATCGGCGTAGCGAATGTCCTGCTGCAGGATCTTATGAGTGCCCACCAGAATATCGACTTTGCCTTCGGCGACGGCTTGCAGTGTGGTATCCACTTCCTTGCTGGATCGAAAGCGTGACAGCACTTCAATACGAATTGGCCAGTCGGCAAAGCGGTCGCGGAAGCTTTCATAATGTTGTTGAGCGAGTAGGGTGGTCGGTACCAGCACAGCCACCTGTTTACCTGCCTGAGTGGCAATAAACGCGGCGCGCATAGCGACTTCCGTTTTACCGAAGCCCACATCGCCACAAACGAGGCGATCCATGGGCTTGGCATTGTGCATATCCTCACGCACGGCGGCGATGGCCTGCTGCTGATCCGGCGTTTCCTCGAAGGGGAAGCTGGCAGAGAACTGGGCGTACTCGGTCTCGGCAAGATCAAAACTGAAGCCTTTGCGGGCGGCACGACGGGCATAGACATCAAGCAGCTCTGCTGCGGTATCCCGTACTTTTTCGGCCGCTTTCTGGCGAACTTTTTGCCATTGGTCGCTGCCGAGCTTATTGAGTGGCGCCAGCTCTTCACTGGCGCCAGTGTAGCGGCTTATCAGATGCAGTGATGAGACGGGTACATAGAGTTTGGCTTCACTGGCATATTCCAGCATCAGAAACTCGGCCTGCTGGCCTTCAATCTCTAACGTCGTTAGCCCTTTGTAACGACCGACACCATGATCAATATGCACAATCGGCGCACCAATGGTGAGCTCGGTGAGGCTGAGAATCACCTGATCGGCATCATCCTTGTCTTTCTGGCGGCGACGAGCCTGTCGTACCTGCATGCCAAAAAGCTGCGACTCACTAATAATGGCCAGTTTGGCTGCGGGTAAATGCAGCCCATATTGAAGTGGCGCCACGGTCAGATAGAGGCCTGCGCCTATCTGAGTAAAGTCGTGCCAATGTTCCAGCAACTCGGCCTTGCGTCCGGCGCGCTGCAAATGTTCTTGCAGTGCTTCGCGTCGTCCTGCGCTTTCGGCCGAAATCAAAATGCGCCAGTCGCTATGCTGTTGCAGATAGCTGTTCAGAAGCTGATAGGGATACTCGGCACGAGCGTTAATCGTCAGTTCCGGAGGGTTTTCGCTGCCTATGTTAAAGCGACCTGCCTTGGCTGGTAATGATTCGCCATGAAACTCAAGTCCCGGATACTGGTTCATGAACTGGTTGAATTGATCCGGTGCCAGATAGATTTCGCCAGGCGTCAAAATCGGATGGCGTACATCATGACGCAGGTCTTCATAACGATGTTCGATATCCTGCCAGGTCTGGTTCAGGCGCTCCTGCACACCGGCAAGGCGGCAGAGCATGACGCTCTCTGGCAGGTAGTCGAAGAGATGGCTGGTGCTCTCAAAAAAGAGCGGCAGATAGTACTCAATCCCTGGTGGTGCCAGGCCATGGCTTACATCTTCATAAACACTGCATTGGCGTGGGTCGACATCGAAGCGTTCACGCCAGCGGCTGCGAAAGCGGCTGATGCTTTTTTCATCCAGCGGACATTCGCGAGCAGGTAGCAGGCTGATGTCATTCAGCGGCGATAAGGTGCGTTGAGTCTGCGGGTCAAAAGTTCGCAGGGTGTCGATTTCATCATCAAAGAGCTCGACACGAAGTGGTAATGGGCTGCCCATGGGGAAGACATCCATGATGGCGCCGCGAATAGCGTACTCACCATGCTCATAGACCGTATCGGTGGCGCGGTAGCCAGCCTGTTCAAGGCGCTGGCGGTAATCCTGAAAATCAAAACGCTGACCCACTTTGAGTGTCAGGCTGTAGCCATCGAGGTAGCTGACGGGCGCCAGGCGCTGCAACAGTGTACCCAAGGGGAGAATCAGCACGCCCTTTTTGAGACCGGGCAGCCGGTGCAGGGCATCCAGACGCTGCGAGACAATATCCTGATGGGGAGAAAAGCGGTCGTAGGGCAGTGTTTCCCAGTCCGGGAAGGTCAGGACCGGGCAGTCCTGCCGGTCGGCCAGCAAATAGCGCAACTCTTCTTCAAGCTGCTGGGTTTCCCCCGGTGTATTGGTAACGACCATCAGGACGCCATCAAACTGCTCAGCACTTTGCGCACACAGCAGCGCCATTGCCGAGCCTTTGAGTTCTCCATAATAGCGAAGCTCGCCGGCCTTGGCGGGAAGCTCCAGGGATTGCGCAAGTATTGTCACGTTTTACCTTGTCATACCGGAGTGGATACCAGAGCAAGTGGCATCGCAGAAATGGGGATCTGTTCCGTGTCGCCACAGGCGAGGGCACATGGTACTCCAATATGGGGTTGAACTCAGCCAGTACAATTGCCGAAACCGCGAAGGCAGGCATCAAAAGTCGTAAGGCTGAACTTGGCATTCGCAGGGCAAAGAAGGCTATAATCTGCGCACCCGAAAACCCTATCTACCCTCTGGCGTGTCTTGATGACTATGCGTTTGATTCCTTGTGCCTGCCATGTGCTGTTCTGCTCAGGACTTTTTTCCTGACGGGGTGATGCATGACGTGCTGCAGCATCGACGCTGCAGGGGTCTTTCCATAGCTGTTGAGTCACGCACTACCCGAACTGAAGGATAGACCCGTGAGTCAAGAGAAAGTCTTTAGCGAATGGAAAGATCGTGAAGCTATTGCTGAGGCGATGATTCCTCTCATCGGCCGCATGTACCGGGAGCGCAATGTCGAAATCTCGGTCTATGGCAAAGTGATCGTTAATCGCGCTGTCATCGATATTATCAAAGCCCATCGTTTTGCCCGTCAGATCACCGGCACTGAGCTGTCTGTGATGGATACCTTCCCTGTACTGCAAGCTGTTGATGCGCTGGGTGTGACCCGTAGCCATGTCGACATTGGCAAACTCTGGGAAATGTATTCGACCCAACCTGAAGGCACTGATCTTGCTGCCTTTGTCGCGCAGGAGCTGGAAAAGGCCCCACGTAATGGTCATGACGAAAAAGCCACTGACATTGTTCTGTATGGCTTTGGACGTATCGGCCGTCTGCTGGCGCGGCTACTGATTGAGAAAACCGGCGGTGGTCAGGCGATGCGCCTGCGTGCCATCGTGGTTCGCAAAGGTGGCAAGGATGATCTGGCCAAGCGCGCCAGTCTGCTGCGTCGTGACTCTGTGCATGGCTCCTTCCGCGGCACCATCACCATCGATGAAGAGGCCAATACCATTACTGCGAACGGTAATGTGATTCAGGTTATCTACGCCGATGCTCCCGATAATATTGATTACACCAGCTATGGCATCAGCCATGCCCTGATCGTCGATAACACGGGTAAATGGCGTGATGTCGATGGTCTGTCACTGCATTTGCGTGCCAACGGCGCGGAGCGCGTGCTCCTGACTGCGCCAGGTAAGGGTGAAATTCCTAACATCGTGATGGGCGTGAACCACGAAACCATCACTGCGGATCAGCGTATTCTTTCTGCAGCCTCCTGTACCACCAATGCTATCGTGCCCGTGCTAAAGGCGTTGCAGGATGAGTTCGGTATCGAGTACGGCCACGTGGAAACGGTTCACTCCTATACCAACGATCAGAACCTGATCGACAACTACCACAAGGCGGATCGTCGTGGTCGCGCTGCGCCTCTGAACATGGTCATCACCGAAACAGGTGCGGCTAAAGCGGTTGCCAAGGCGCTGCCTGAGCTGGACGGCAAACTGACCGGTAATGCGATTCGTGTACCGACTCCCAACGTGTCCATGGCGATTCTGAACCTGACGCTGGAAACCGAAGTCAGTAAGGATGAGCTGAATGATTATCTTAGCTGGATCTCGCTGCATTCCCCAATGCAGAAGCAGGTGGGTTTCTCCACATCGCCAGAAGCCGTTTCTTCAGACTTCACCGGTAGTCGCTCTGCCGGTATCGTCGATGGCCTTGCGACTATCTCCAGCGGCAAGCGCAGCGTACTTTACGTATGGTATGACAATGAGTTTGGCTATTCCTGCCAGGTCGTTCGTATCATGCAGTACCTGACCGGCAGCACACTGGCTGTCTTCCCGATCGAATAAGACCGGAAGCCATCGTTAAGAAAAGGAGCCTTGGGCTCCTTTTTTGTTGTCTGCATGATGAGTTTGCTTACTCAAACAAACTCGGCAGGGAGAGGGTTTGAGCCGGGCGCTTCTCTCGCGCGGGTTTGCTATGCACTGGGCGATTTTGTTGATGTGCCATGACCGATGCTCTGCTCTGAGCCACCATCACCACCCGGTTTCGGCCCCGCTGTTTGGCCTGATACAGCGCCTTGTCGGCAGCCTCAAGCAGTTGATCAGCACTGATCGGCGGGTCGTTATCAGGTAGCCAGGTTTTAACACCGATCGATAAGGTCATGGTGTGGGTCTTGCCCGTAGCCACTTTGAGAGGCGTCTGGGCGCAAAGTCGGCGAAATTTCTCTGCCAGTCGTGCAGCTTCTGTGGCGTCGCAGTTAGGAAAGAGAATCGCAAACTCTTCTCCGCCGTACCGTGCCAGCGTTCCTCGCTCCTGACTGGCGCGGCGCAGCAGGCGCGCAAGTTGTACCAGAGCCTTGTCGCCGATGGGGTGACCGAAGCTATCGTTGATCTTTTTGAAGTGGTCAATGTCGACCAGCATTAAAGTCAGCGGTGCAGGGGAATCGCATAGCCGGCGACAGGCTGTGTTCAGGCTCTCATCCAGATAACGACGGTTCCAGAGTTTGGTCAGTGGGTCACGCAGGCTCAGCAGGCGTAATTCTTCATGGGTCAGGCTGTTCTCAAAGCAGACCGAGACAACCGAGGCGAAATGCTCAAGCAGATCAAGGCCGTATTCCGGGCGGAATCGTTCGGGATCGAGGCTGCCAAAACTCAGGATTCCGAGCAGTTGGTTATGGCGGCGAAGCGGCAATATGGCGCGTGAGCGAATGGGGCTGTCATCCAGTGTCAACTCTGTTTCCAGGCTCACTTCCACGGAGTTGCTAAAGAGTGTCTCTAATGGGCGGCGAGTGTGATAACACGCCAGACCACTCTGGCAGAGCAGAGCTTTCTCCGGGCCCAGAAAGTCGCTGAGACGTCCGTCAGCATCGACGAGATAGAGCCGGGCTTCATCGAGCTCAAACAGTCGCGGCATTTGGCCGAGCAGGGTGCGAATGACATCCACCAGTGTGCTTGCGCGAAGCAATAGAAGCTCAGCGCTTCGAAATTGCCGCAGGGACTTTTCAAAACGATGCGCATCATCAAGCAGATCCCGATATCGGCGCTCAAGGGAGGCGTCTGTCGACGGTTCATCCCTGGCAGAGCTGTACTCTGCCATACGGCCTATGGCTGCCGCCAAAAAAACGGGAGTGTCGGGGTTATTTGTCATAAGCAGCTAAAAACCGTTACCTCTTAAAAAACGGTAGGTGTTGCTTTCTCTGGGCGTGTAGCGGCGCCGTCCATAACCACACTTGTTGTGAAAGTTAACGGCCTCTGGGTGGCATTCTTCAGATGAAAATAAACCGTAAGGTCAGGAATGGGTGTAAAAGGTGGATTTATGGCGCCAAAGGAGGCATTCGCTGCGATTCGAAGACTGAGTCGTGGCTTGAAATCCGCTTCGGACAGCGTCAGTAGCCTGAAAAAGGAGGATGTGATGATGACTGTAATTAACGATACGCCTGTGAACCTGGATGTTCGTGTGCCCAAGAAGTTCGTTGAACGTTGCCAGCAAAAAGGGGTTGATCCTGAAGAAGTGTTGCATTCGATGCTGGCAGAGCTGGTGAACCTCAACCCGCATTTTCACAAGGAAGCTGCAGCACTCTTTGATGAAGCCGTCGAAGAGGCGGCGGAAGATCATACCTATCTGGAGGATCGCGAAGCCTGGGGCTGAGCTGGTGTGACCCTTGGGTATACTGACTGGGAGTTGGTCTCAGACGGCCGCTGCACTAGAATGCCGGGCTCTATTACTCGTGCGAGTAATGATCAATGTTAACGGATTGGGTAACGGGCCTGCATGATAAATACGTTTTCTCCCTTTCTCGATGAGGTGAAGCTTTCACGTTACCCCAAAGACGATGGCAGCGATTGGCAAGCCTTTGATGCGGCGGACGCTTATTTGCTCGACAGTTTCCAGCGCTGTCTGGAAGGGTTGTCAGCATCGGCGCTGTCTGAGCTTCGGGTGCTTATTCTGAATGACCAGTTCGGCGCCCTGAGTCTGGCGATCACCTCAAGACTGGGCATTGTTCCCGTCAGCAGAACAGATTCCTGGCTGGCGCTTAAAGGCGCGCGGGACAATGGTGAAATACTTAGCCTGCCTGTGGATACCGACTCAATATTGTCTCCCCTTGAAGGCCACTTTGATGTGGTGCTTTGGCGTGTGCCCAAAAGCCTGGCCTACATGGAGGATCAGCTTCAGCGCATTGCCCCGCATATCAGTGCGAAAACTCGCGTTTTCGCTGGCGGTATGGTTAAGCATTTAGCCAATGGGCATTTCAAAACCCTGGCCAAACTGGGCGAGGTTGGGCTCGGGCTGGCGGTAAAAAAAGCCCGTGTGGTGGAAGTGACGCCTGAGGAAGAACGCCGCCGGCACTTGCCCGCTGCGCAGCGAAGCGAGTGGTTAAGTGATGACGTTAATCTCACTTTTACGGAGTACGCCAACGTCTTCTCCAAAGGGCATCTGGATATTGGCAGCCGCTTCCTGTTACAGCAGTTCGACAAGATTGCCGTGAGTGAGCATGACGCGCTTGCGGATCTGGGATGCGGTAACGGGTTACTGGGCATCTATTTCGCCAAAGCCTATGCGGATATCAGCCTGACCGGTGTGGATGAGTCTTTCATGGCCGTTGCCAGTGCGCAGTCTGCCGCTCAGGTGAATCTGGGTGCAGGCGCGACTCGATGTGAGTGGATGGTGAATGACGGGCTGGATGGTGAGCAGTTTGCCGGACGCTTTAATCTCATCCTGAATAACCCGCCATTTCATCAGCAGCAAGGGGTCGGCGATCATATCGCCACCCGTATGTTCCTGCAGAGCTTCGCGGCACTAAAACTGGATGGCAGGCTGGTGGTCGTGGGTAACCGGCATCTGGGTTATCACCGTCATCTGCACAGTTTGTTCGGTAATTGCAGAACTCTGGCGGCGGATCCTAAGTTTGTTGTGCTTGAGAGTGTGAAAACCCGGAGCGAGCCAGGAAGGCTCTCAGGGAGTCTCGTCAAGCACCATGAAAGAAAGGCAGGTCAACAGCAGCGCCAGCGCCAGAATCGCCGGAAGGCTCGCAATAATTAGCATTATGATTCCTCCGCCAATCCAGAGCTGGCGGACAATCCCTACCTTACGTTGATGCCGGGTGGTAAACACACGCCCGTAATAGTGGGTGGGATCATGACGATAGGCTTCCAGCCATGGCAGCCGAATCAGCTGACGTAGTCCCTGCAGAATCTGTTGCAACATCGCACGGCACCTCCTGCATGGTGAAGCGAACATCCTTTGTAGTTTGGGGATGAATTGATCAAATTCCAGCCAGAATGTGTCTTCATTGAGCTGCCTTCGTGGATGGAGTTGAGGTTGTCAGGGTTGGTTGTGTCGGGAGTTCCAGGAAGGGGGAGTCCGTTTCAGTGGCCCATTTCGTGGTGCGGAGAATAGAGAAACGGCAGCCTTGAAGAGCTGCCGTTTTGCCTGAAGAGCGTTTTAGTTTCGAGATGCAGGTCAGGCGACGTTGATATCGACCATCAGATCATTGGCGATGGCTTCAAGGCGTTGTTGCAGCGTGTCTTCATCAACAGCCACTGGCACCTGCAGCTGGGCAAAGGCGCGGAAGAGCGGCTCGGCCGTCATTGAGCTGCTTTCCACCTGCGTGGTCAGCTTGTCGACGTTGATCTGTAGCGATGCCAGCACCGTGCTGATCTCGCTGATAATGCCTGCCTTGTCATGACCCACCAGTTCCAGGGTGACGGCGCGAAGGTCAGCACCTGACTGAGCATTGTCCCCGGCAATCATGGAAACCGTGAGCCCATCCACGGCGAGGTTTTCCAGCGCGCTTTGCAACTCGGTAGCGCGATCATCCTTGAGCGTAATACGGATAATTCCGGCAAAACGACCCGCCAGTCGTGACAGACTGCTTTCTTCCCAGTTGCCGCCGTACTGACGCACTTCCCGCGCAATACGTTCGACCAGTCCGGGACGGTCATTGGCCATCACACTTAGTATCCACTCCATATTCTGCTCCTTAGCTGAGAGGGATTCTCCCGCCAAAGCGGGTCAACTCACCGCTTTTACTCTAGCGGGGAAGTCGCAGGCTGTCATGTCAGCAAAAGGTGGTGCAATGGCTTCCCGCAAGGGTTCGCAAATCGGTATAATGTTCGGTTTTTTAACCGGGCGTGATTATTCTCGTCCCGAAATATGAGGTACTGCCGTGAGCATCCAGTGGTTTCCAGGCCATATGCACAAGGCCCGCAAGGAAATTGCCAAAGTTATTCCTGACATCGATGTGGTCATCGAGGTTGTGGATGCCAGGCTGCCTTATTCCAGCTCGAACCCTCTGGTGCGCAAGCTGAGCCACGGCAAGCCCATGATCAAGTTGCTGAATAAAAGCGACTTATCCGATCCGGAACTCACGAAAGAGTGGGTGGAATGGTTCCGAGCGCAGGAAAACACCAACGCGCTCGCCGTACGTATGGATCAGCCTGGGCAGATCAAGCGTTTGCCGCAGCTGTGTAAAGAGCTGGCACCTGCACGCGTCAAGGCTGGTCGTGATGTTCGCGCCATGATTATGGGGATTCCGAACGTTGGAAAATCCACTCTGATCAATACTCTGGCTGGCCGCAAGATTGCCAAGACCGGCAATGAACCGGCAGTGACAAAAGCACAGCAACGCGTGCTGATCGAAGGCGGTATGGCGCTTTCCGATACGCCGGGAATGCTCTGGCCTAAAATTGAAGATGTCGACGCCTCCTTCCGGCTGGCGGCGACAGGTGCCGTGCGGGATACCGCTATGCACTATGAGGAAGTGGCGCTTTATGTGGCGGGTATTCTGCGCGACCGTTATCCGGAAGCCCTGATGTCACGCTACAAGCTGAAGTCCATGCCGGATACAGAACATGATATCGTCGAAACCATTGGTCGTAAGCGCGGCTGTCTGCGGGCCGGAGGCATTGTCGAAATGCATCAGGCCTCGGAAATCCTGATTCAGGAACTGCGTCATGGCCAACTGGGCCTGATTACTCTGGATCGGGTCGACGAGTGGGAAGAAAAGCTTCGTCTAGAAGCAGAAGCTGCTGCACTGGCGGCAGAAATTGAAGCATCGAATTCTGAGGAGGACTCCTCGCAATGACACGTCAAAAGAAAGCACGCGGTACCCATCGGGTAGAGCGCGAAAAAACCACCAAGAAAGAAGGCGTCAAGGCACCGCGTCGCCGTGATGCGGACCCGGAACAGAAAAAAGTGTTCAAGCAGCGCTGGCTTGAAAAACACAAACGCGTGAAGTCTGTCTATCAGAAAGCCGTTGATGAGGCGGATGCTGATAAGGACAAGAAAGAACAGAGCCAAGTACTGGGCGCCCGCCAGCAGCGGGTACTTGAGAACCTGGCACGTCTTGGTCGCGGCGACCGCATGCTGCCGGTTAATCAGCAGCCTCTGAATGCGCCGAAGCCCAAACAGATCAATAAGCCCAAGGAAACTGTGGTGGTTCCAATCGAGCTGCCATTCCCGGGTGCGGATAAGGATCAGCGCCTGATGTCGATCCTGAAGCGAATGAATGCAGGTAAAGCGATCTCTGAAGATGAGCTGGCCTACTTCGATGATGTGATTCTTGCCCATGAAGGCGAGGTGAGCTGGGTCGATGAAGGCGATGAAAATGACAGCAGCGATGATCTCTGGGATGCCTTCGAGCGCGGTAATCGCCGCTGACAGGTAAGCCCGAAGTAGAAAAAGGACCGTTAAGGTCCTTTTTTTGTGTCTGCAATTTTTATCTGCCAAAGGTACGAAGGAATCAGGGACGGGCGTTGGTGCGCTTGGTCACTTTGGCTTGGCACACCGGGTCTATTTCGACATAGATGGTGTAGTGGTAATCCCTAAACTTCACATAGGTTGCCAGCTCGCGGTAACCGTCCAGGTGCAGTTTCTGCACCTTGGTGCCTCTGAAAATCGTGACAAACTGACGCTGCGCCGGGGTGTGACTGACATAGTTCATTGCCACTTTTTCAGCTGCCTTGATCGAGGTGTCCCTATCGCAAAAACGCGGATAGGCCAGTGCTGGTTGTGTTTCCAGCAGGCAGACAAGGCCTGTTAAAAGGAGGAGGATGACACGGAGGAACCGGATTACGGCCTCAGGTTTCATTTACCTGAAACAGATACGCGGGCAGCTGTTTTAGCTGAACCATCTGGGAGCTTTGCGCAGAAGTGGCCGCGTCATTTGCCTGTGGCGACAGCACTTGCTGAGTCTGTTCTTTGGCAAGAGCTTCATAGCCTGCCTGAGAAATAGAGACCACCGTGGAAGGGCGAGACTCCATGGCATTGGGTTGAGCAACGACCTGAGGCGCTTGGGTCGCCTGACTCAGTGCCTGAGTTGCCTGAACAGTGTTTGACTGTCCGATACCCAGAAGGTTGCTGAAGAGAATGCTCATGATGCCAGGGCGTCAGTGATGGTGGCTGAAAGCCTGCTTTGCACGGAATTGTCAGCAAAACAGACGTGTTACTGAATGGTACTCCAATATGACGCTATCGCAAGGCGAATGCTGAGTCCAAATTCACCATTGCTACAGGAAATGCGAGTAATCGCGCCAGAGTGGGATTGTATCGGCTTTGGAATGTCAGCCCGCATGGGTAAAGACGTAAACACAGGCCGCATCAGGCTCAGTGCTGGTCTTGCTGACGGCTTCTTCCATGAGCAGTGAAAATCCAGGCAGTGCTGCCTGAAGCGCTTCACCCATCTCGCGTTCTGCGATCACAAGCCAGAGTCCGAATGGCTTCAGCATCAGGCGAACATTCTTGCCAAGCTGGGTTAATTCGCTGGGCGTTTGCACCGGCGTTGCGGTGATCAGCAAGTCTTGCAGGCGTGGCAGCTCCTGACGGCAAGCGGGGCCTTCATCAGCGATCAGGCGTTCGACACGGGCCTGATCATAACGAAGAAATGACCAATGAGCCTGGAGGTGACGGCGGGCATAGCCGAGCATGGTGTCGCACTGGCTGAGGGTTTGTTCGGTCGTGACCGGACAAAGCAGTAGCGCACGCTGGTGAGGCTGCAGGTGAACTACCCGGGCAATAGCGCTCCAGTAAGCGGTGTCAAAGTAGTATCCGGAATTGTGTGCTGGGTTTGAGGGCAGAAAATAGCGCTCAAAGATCAGTCGGTCAGGCTCTGTCGGATGCCAGAGTCTGGGCTGTTCAGCAGCAGTGTTATGCCAGAGTTGATAGGCCATGCTCAAAATTTACGTCCATGAAGGCTCTGAAAGACGGCAATAGACTAGTGTAGTTTTATTGCATCTGCATGACTGTGACAGGCGTTTTTTCAGGAAACAACCCTGTCAGATCAAGACTTTGGGCTTAGAGCCTGGCCAACGCGGGATAAATAGGGGCGCTTGAGGAGGTCAGAAATCCAGCTGCCGGCAGCGGCCAGTTGTTGCAGATCTGCACCGCAACTCATTCCCAGGCCTTCCAGTAAGTAGACCACATCTTCCGTAGCGACATTGCCGCTCGCTCCTGTGGCATAAGGGCAGCCGCCCAGTCCGCCAACAGCGCTATCGACGATGCGAATATCGAGGTTCAGTGCCTCGCAGATATTGGCAATGGCCATGCCGTAGGTGTCATGGAAATGAACTGCCAGCTCAGCCGGATCAAGCTCAGTAAAGAGGGTATTCAGCAGGGAGTTTACCTGTCGGGGTGTGGCAACGCCGATGGTGTCTCCCAGGCTCAGCTCGTAGCAGCCGAGTTCTTTCAGTTGCGAGGCTACCTCCATCACGGCGGCAGGTGAGATAGTACCTTCATAGGGGCAGCCGACGATGCAGGAAATATAGCCACGAACGGGCAGCCTCACTTCACGGGCTCGCTCCATCACAGGGCGGAAACGCTCGATACTTTGTGCAATGCTGCAGTTGATATTTTTCTGGCTGAAGCTTTCAGACGCGGCGGCAAATACAGCCACCTCACTGGCACCTGATGCTATGGCTTCCTCCAGACCTTTAAGATTCGGCGTCAAGGCAGCGTAGCGCGTGCCCTTGGTGTGGGAGAGTTGCCTAAGCAGCTCGCCACTTTGCTGCATCTGTGGCACCCAGCGCGGGGAGACGAAGCTGCCCACTTCGATACGCGTTAGACCCGCATCCACCAGACGCTCGATCAGCTGACGGCGAACCTCCAGCGGCAACAGCGCTTTTTCGTTTTGTAGCCCATCACGTGGGCCTACTTCTACGATCTGTACCTGATTATCAGAAGTCATGATACCTGCTGATCTTTTCTGGTGAGGAAGGGGCTAGGAATCTGTTTCACGGTCCGGCGCTTCAAAGTCTATCAGGGCTTGTCCCTCACTGACACGATCACCCTGTGCGCATCGAATAGCGGACACCATTCCCGCAGAGGGGCTTCGAATAACGTGCTCCATCTTCATCGCCTCGACAATCACCAGCGCGGTTTGTGCTTCGACCTGCTGACCTTCACTGACCAGAATATCCACGACGGTACTGTTCATCGGTGCATGCAAAGCGCCCTGAACCTCTGCCTCTGACATAACGGGCCGTACCCGGTTTTCGCGACTGAAATGCAGTGGTGTTCTGCCACTGAAAAGGATGAGTTGCTGTTGCTCGCCATCGCTCAGGAGATGGGCAGGGTAGCTATAGCGCTTGCCATCCAGCTCCATGCTCACCGATTCATCCTGCCAGCACGGCTTATGGATAAAGCCCTGATAGAGGATGTGCTGCTGGTCTCTGAGCGCGATTTCAATTGCTCCGTCAGTTTGAGTGAGTAAGGCTTCCAGAGTGAAGGGGATTTCCTCGTGTGAGGCTGCCTCGCAACTCAGTGAGAATCGTGTCTGGGCTGGCTGGTTAAGCTGCCAGTGAGCCAGCTGGTGCCAGGGGCTGGAGGAAGCCATTTTTTTCGTGGGTGCAAAACCGCTCATCATCCAGGCGGCGATACTCCATTCCTCGAATGAAGGGGGGCGGTGGAGATCCAGCTGAGCCTCATGAGTTGCGATAAAGTCGGTCGTTACTTCGCCGCGATAAAAGTCAGGTTGTTCAAGCAGGGCCTGCAGATAGCCAATGTTGGTAGTGATTCCGCCAATGGCGAAGCCTGCCAGTGCGCGCTCCAGCCGATAGATTGCTTGCGGGCGGTTATTCCCACCGGCGATCAGCTTGGCGATCATCGGGTCATAGTAGGGAGTGACTTCATCGCCAGCGCGAATGCCGGTATCCAGCCGCACGCCCTCGCTGAGCACCGGCTCCCGGAGGAAGGTCACCCTGCCGCAGGAAGGCATAAAACCCTGCGCCGGGTCCTCTGCATAAATCCGCACTTCAACCGCATGACCCTGAATACAGACCTCGGCTTGTGTGAGAGGAAGAGGTAAACCTTCGGCAATGCTGAGCTGCCATGCGACCAGATCCTGGCCGGTAATAAACTCGGTCACCGGGTGCTCGACCTGCAGGCGTGTATTCATTTCCATAAAATAGAATTCGCCGCTGGCATCCAGCAGAAACTCCACGGTTCCCGCTCCTTCATAGCCAATGGCGCTGGCGGCATTCACTGCGGCCTGGCCCATGCGCTGGCGCAGCTCATCAGAAAGACCTGGCGCTGGGGCCTCCTCGATAATTTTCTGGTGCCGGCGCTGAATGGAGCAGTCGCGGTCCCCGAGATACACCCCGTTGCCCTGACGATCCATAAATACCTGAATCTCTATGTGACGTGGTGCCTGCACGTAGCGTTCGATCAGCATGTGGTCATTGCCGAAGGAGCTTCTGGCTTCTCGCTGAGCGCTGGCAAGTGCCTCATCAAAATCGGCCGCTCGGTGGACTACCCGCATGCCTTTTCCACCGCCGCCGGCACTGGCCTTGACCAGCACGGGATAGCCAAGCTTTTCGGCTTCGGCGAGCAACACCGCAGGCGTCTGGTCTTTGCCGTGATAACCCGGAATCAGCGGAATCCCTGCATTTGCCATCAGCCGTTTGGCCTCATCCTTGGCGCCCATGGCTTCGATTGCGGCAGGCGAAGGGCCGACAAAAATGATGCCCGCTTCATTACAGGCGCGGGCAAGTGCGGGGTTTTCTGAGAGAAATCCGTAGCCCGGATGCAGTGCGTCGGCACCTGCTCGTATCGCCTGATCCATAATCCTGCGGATATTGAGATAGGACTCCTGACTGGTGAGACCGCCAAGGGCATAAGCCTCATCGGCCTGAGCCACATGCAATGCGTCTTTGTCCGCTTCGGAATAGATGGCAATACTGGTGATGCCGAGGGATCTTGCTGTGCGGATGATGCGACAGGCAATTTCGCCACGATTGGCAATCAGCAGGCGGCGAAGAGGTTTGCCATAGCGCAGGGTGTCGAGGCTGAGATCTGCGTTGTGGTCATGGCGGGATGTCATAATGAACCCTCCTTGTCGGAGTGGAGCCAGTGGGGCGCACGTTTGTCAAAGAAAGCCTGCATGCCTTCCTGTGCCTCATGAGTGGTGCGGATATCAGCGATCAGTGCTGCGGTTTCCTCACGCAATGACTCATCGATAGGCTGAGTGCTGACGCGGCGAATCAGCGTCTTGGTGATGCTCAACGCAGCAGGGCCGTTCGCCAGTAGCGTGCTTAGCCATGCTTTTGCCGAGTCCTCAAGCTGGTCTGGCTCACAGAGGCGATGACAAAGACCAAGCTGCAGCGCTTGTTGGGCATCCAGTATTTCAGCGGTCAGCATATAGCGCCGCGCCTGACGTTCTCCGATGGCACGGATGACATAAGGTGAAATCGTGGCGGGTGTCAGGCCCAGTTTCACCTCGCTTAAGGCAAAGCGTGCCGTGCTTTGCGCCAGACAAAGATCGCAGCAGCTGATCAGTCCTACTGCGCCGCCCATCGCAGCGCCATGTACCAGCGCCATCGTAGGTGTGGGAAAGGTGTCCAGCCGGTGCAGTAACTCTGCCAGCGCCCGGGCTTCTTTAAGATTCTGTTCATGGGAATAGTGCAGTGAGGCTTTCATCCATTGCAGATCCGCGCCAGCACTAAAATGCTCACCGCTACTTTTCAGCACAAGCACCCGCAGGCTGGAGTTATCTGCCAGTTCAGTAAGAGCAGTGTTCAGCGCGCTAATCAGGCTGGCATTCAGGGCGTTACGCTTTTCCGGGCGGTTAAGCGTCAGAGTGGCGATACCGGATGCCTGAATGTCCATCAGTAGTTCGCTCATGTGGCGACTCCTTTTCTGCAAAAGGGCTAAAGCCCTGAGTGCTACATGCGGAAAACGCCGAAATGGCTCTCGGCAATCGGGCGGTTATGACAGGCGGCCAGCGCCAGAGCCAGCACATCACGTGACTGCAGCGGGTCGATAATGCCGTCATCCCAGAGCCGCGCACTGGCATAGAACGGGTGCCCCTGGCTTTCGTATTGCGAACGGATCCCTGCTTTGAACTGATCCTGTTCTTGCACCGGCCATTGCTGATTTTTATGCCTGAGGCTGTCTTCATGAACCTGGGCTAACACATTCGCGGCCTGCTCACCGCCCATGACCGAGATGCGGGCATTGGGCCACATAAAGAGAAAGTCCGGTTCGTAAGCGCGTCCGCACATACCGTAATTACCGGCGCCGTAACTGCCGCCGATGATGAGGGTAATCTTCGGCACTACTGCCGTGCTTACCGCCATCACCAGCTTGGCGCCGTGTTTGGCGATCCCTTCGGCTTCATATTTGCTGCCGACCATAAACCCTGTGATGTTCTGCAAAAAAAGCAGGGGGGTTTTGCGCTGGGCGCAGAGTTCAATAAAGTGCGCCCCTTTAAGCGCCGACTCGCTAAAAAGGATGCCGTTATTGGCGATGATGCCAACGGGAAAGCCGTACAGTCGGGCAAAGCCGGTCACCAGACTGCTGCCATAGTCCGGTTTGAACTCATCGAAGTCAGAGTCATCCACCAGTCGGCCAATCACCTCATGCACATCGAAGGGTTTTTTAAGATCCGTGCCGACAATGCCGTAAAGATCCTCAGGATTGAGGCGAGGTGGTTTGACCGCATCCGGTAGCGTGGTGACAGGGCGCGCGTTGAGCCTGAGTACGCTCTGGCGGGCAAGATAGAGGGCGTGATAGTCATCCTCTGCGGCACTGTCGGCCACACCACTGATACGGGTGTGTACCTCAGTGCCACCAAGCGCTTCTGCCGAGATTTCCTCGCCAGTGGCGGCTTTTACCAGCGGTGGCCCAGCCAGGAAAATCGTGCCTTGCTGGCGGACCATAATGGCTTCGTCGGACATCGCGGGCACATAGGCGCCTCCCGCTGTGCAAAGCCCCATGACCACCGCAATCTGGGGAATGCCTTTGGCCGACATTTGCGCCTGGTTATAAAAAATGCGACCGAAGTGATCCCGGTCGGGAAAGACTTCATCCTGTCGCGGCAGGTTGGCGCCACCGGAATCGACCAGGTAGAGGCAGGGCAGGCGCAAGCGCTCGGCGATGGCCTGAGCGCGCAGGTGTTTCTTCACTGTCAGAGGAAAGTAGGTGCCGCCTTTTACCGTGGCATCATTGGCAATCACCATGCAGAGGCGGTCATGAATCAGGCCGATACCGGCGATGACACCCGCACTCGCTACGTTTTCTTCATACACTTGCCAGGCCGCCAACTGGCCAATTTCCAGAAAGGGGCTGGCATCATCCAGTAGCAGTCGAATTCGCTCCCGAGCCAGCAGTTTGCCGCGGGACTGGTGGCGGGCCTGCGCCGCTTCGCCTCCACCTAAACGAACTTTGGCAAGAGCATCGTTCAGCTCGTTGACTGCTGCGGCAAGGCTTTCCTGATTGATTGCAAACTGAGGGTCCTGCCGGTTAACACGGGTCTGAAGCTGCGTCATGGTGCACCTCCGTTTCAGCGGGTTTCCCGGAATAATTCACGACCGATCAGCATGCGGCGAATCTCTGAAGTGCCCGCACCGATCTCATACAGTTTGGCGTCGCGAAGCAGGCGGCCAGCGGGATACTCATTGATATAGCCGTTGCCTCCTAGCAGCTGAATGCAATCCAGCGCCATCTGCGTGGCGCTTTCTGCGGCAAAAAGAATGGCGCCTGCGGCATCCTTACGCACCGGGGCTCCTCGATCACAGGCGGCGCCCACCGCGTACACATAGGCACGGCAGGCACTCAGGCGGGTGTACATGTCGGCAAGCTTGCCCTGAATCAGCTGGAACTCGCCAATGGGTTGACCAAACTGCTCACGCTCATGCACATAGGGCAAGACGGTATCCAGACAGGCCTGCATGATGCCGAGGGGACCCGCAGCCAGTACGGCGCGTTCGTAATCAAGGCCACTCATCAGGACTTTCACACCTTCATTCAAAGGGCCAAGCAGGTTAGCTGCCGGAACCGGACAGTTCTGAAACACCAGCTCACAGGTGTTGGAGCCGCGCATCCCCAGCTTGTCGAGTTTCTGGGCGCGGCTAAAACCGGGGAAGTCATGTTCAACGATAAAAGCGCTGATGCCTTTCGCCCCGGCTTCGGGCGTGGTCTTGGCGTAGACCACAAAGGTTTGGGCATCCGGGCCGTTGGTAATCCACATCTTGTTGCCGTTAAGCAAAAACTGGTCGCCGTCACGCCGTGCGGTGAGGCTCATGCTGACAACATCGGAACCCGCGTTAGGCTCGCTCATGGCCAGCGCGCCGATATGCTCACCGCTAATCAGCGGCGGAAGATAGCGGGCCTTTTGCTCATCGGTTCCGTGGCGGTTGATCTGATTGACGCAAAGATTGGAATGGGCGCCATAGGAGAGGGCAACAGAAGCGCTGGCGCGGCTGATTTCTTCCATGATGAGGATATGCGCCAGATAGCCCATCCCTGTGCCGCCATAAGTTTCATCAGCGGTTATACCTAGCAGACCCATCTCGCCCAGTTGCGGCCAGAGGTCGGCGGGAAAGGCGTTCTGCCGATCAATGTCGGCGGCACGGGGGGCAATTTCTGACTGACAAAAGCGCTGAACTTGGCTCTGGAGTAAGGATAAATCCTCATCCAGGCCAAAGCTCAAGCCGGGGCTTGGCATCGTCATCTGACAACTCCTTGTAGACCGCCTTTCAGGCTGTCTTATTGTTGTTGTGAGCGTCAGGTCATTGAGTGCATGACTCAGGCGGGAGTGGTGCTCCCCTCCATACTGTCCTCGAAGGCATAGCCCAGGTTGTCTTCCAGTTGACGCCTGCCTTCTTCAGACATGGACTCCCAGCAGCGTTGTTCCGCCAGTTTCAGCTCGGACTGCACAATGCGCAGATCCTCCAGCTGCAACTCCAGGGTTTTCAGCTTGTCATGCACCTTGTGAATCATGACCTCTAACTGTTTGTCGTTGTTATGTGCAGTGTCATCGTAGAAAGAGAACAGCTCGCGAATCTCAGCCAGAGAAAAGCCCAGACGCTTACCGCGCAGGGTGAGTTTGAGGCGGACGCGATCCTGACGGGAGTAAATACGGGTTTGTCCCTGTCGGGTCGGGGTGAGCAGGCCCTGATCTTCGTAAAAGCGAATACTGCGAGGAGTAATCCCAAACTCTTGAGTCAGTTCGCTGATGCTCCAGGTGGTTTTGTTCATAGAAGTGCTGGTCTTGAGTGATGACATGAAAGTGTTATGGGTGATGTTAACGTAAACGTAAATCTGAAAGGGCGTTTAAATTGTTTCAAAAACGCCAGGTTAGCGCTAACAGTATACTATCGTCTAATTAAAAGCATCCGCGCAGGTAGGCATAGTTACTTCCAAGCCGCTGGTCGTTTACGAGCGCGTAAACGAAGAATAAAAGCAAGAAATGCTCAGCCGGGAAAATAAAAATAAAATCCGGAAACAGTAGGCCAAGTAAGCACACATGTGCTGAGAACCCAGAGAACTTGAGATGCAAGTCCTCTGGGTTTTTTGCTATCTGGGGTTCGCAAACCCGCGTGGAATCTTGTATTGCTCTATTTATCCAGATGACTGTCTGAATTGTCTCTGATGTAAAAGCAGCCTCTGAGACAGGCTCTCCGGAGGTCGCTCAATTTTTTAAAAAACTCTTTTGATAATCCTGAACGCTGCGAAAAGTCCCGTGTCTTCGAGGTTTTTAGGTTGGGATTGATTGCAATAAAGTATCGGTAAAAGTGCGTTTTAGACTAATGTCTAGTTAACGTGACGCAAGCGGCAAGGCATAGTGACTTCCATACCGCTGAGCGTTTACGGAAACGTAAGCGTAAGATAAAGACTAAGAATTAATGCGGAAAAAATAAAAATAAAATCCCGCAGATCAGTGGCCCATAGGCGAGTACGGCAAACCTCCTGGCTGTCCACTTGCCAAGAACCCAGAGCATTCATTGCTTCTGGGTTTTTTGCTTTCTGGGGGCATGACATGCCATCTGACAACTTTCTTCGCTGTTTCAAACCCTTACTGTGAACTTCAGGGAGTTGTCTTCCTTGAGGTTCAGCGATAAAGGACTGCTCAAATAGCCTGAAAACAGTGCGTAGGCCCTGTTAAGGAGGGTGTGATGAGTCATTCGAAAAATAACGCTTCCCATGCACCGGCAACGTCACTGGATTTTGCGGATACCGATGTTGTTATTCTGAGCGCCAGGCGCACGCCGATGGGCAGCTTTCAGGGCACCTTGAGTGCCCATGCTGCGCCGGAGCTTGGCAGTATTGCCTTGCAGGCGGCGCTTAAGGATTCCCGGCTGACGGGGGAGTTGCTCAGTGAAGTCTATATGGGCTGTGTGTTGAGCGCGGGTTTAGGTCAGGCGCCGGCACGTCAGGCCTCGTTACTGGCGGGTATTCCGCGTGAAGTGGGTTGTACGACAGTCAATAAAATGTGCGGCTCCGGTATGAAAGCGGTGATGCTGGGTGTGGACGGGATTCGAAGTGGCTACGCCTCTTTTATCGCCAGCGGCGGTATGGAGTCCATGACCCAGTCCCCCTATCTCTTGCCCAAGGCACGCAAAGGCTTGCGTATGGGGCATCAAAAAGTGCTGGATCATATGTTTCTGGATGGTCTTGAAGATGCCTATGACGGTAAGTCCATGGGAGTTCACGCGGAAAAAACTGCGGATGAAAGCAGTGTGCCCCGTGAAGCTATGGATGCCTATGCCATTGAATCTTTGCGCCGGGCGCAGCATGCGGTAAGCAATGAGCTATTTAGTGCCGAGATTGCGCCAGTGCCTCGGGATAGCGGGGGAGAGCATTTTTATATCAGCGATGAGCAACCTGGTAAGGCCTCCGTTGAAAAGATTCCCCAGCTTACAGCGGCTTTTGCCGAAGGCGGCGCCATTACTGCCGGTAACGCCAGCAGTATCTCTGATGGTGCAGCCGCTCTCATTCTTGGTCGGTATCGTGAAGCCAAAGCCCTCGATTTTCCCGTGCGTGCGAGAGTTGTCGCTCATGCGACGTCTGCAGGAACCCCTGGTGACTTTTGCCATGCGCCGGTTGGTGCCATTCGCCAGGTTGTAGAGCGTGCTGGCTGGTCTCTTGGTGAGGTTGAACTTTTCGAGATCAATGAGGCTTTCGCGCTGGTGCCGATTCTGGCTATGCGTCAGCTGGGGCTGGAGAGCAGTAAAGTAAACATCCACGGTGGAGCCTGTGCTCTGGGTCATCCGATTGGTGCCTCAGGGGCGCGCATTATTGTGACCTTGCTGCATGCTATGGAGCGCCAGAATGTGAGTAAAGGTATCGCTGCTGTGTGCATTGGCGGCGGAGAGGCGACTGCTATCGCTATTGAACGTCAGTGCGACTAATTGCCCGGCCGAGAGGATTGATTCAGTTCAATGCAGGCTTCTATGCTGAAGGTTAGGATTGCCGCTACCTTTTGGAATCCTTTAGATAAGGAAGCCTGCCATGATGCGCCTATACATCGCCGGACCTGATGTCTTTCATCCGCAAGCGCAGCAGCTTGGCGAAGGCAAAAAAGCCTTATGTGCTGAGTTTGGTTTTGAGGGGGTTTTCCCCTTCGATAATGGCGTTGAAATTACCGGCGAGAATAGCTTTCGTGAAGGCGTTGCCATCTACCAGGGGAATTGTCATTTGATGGAAGGTTGCCAGCTCATGATTGCCAATATGACACCTTTCAGAGGTATCGGCATGGACAATGGCACTGCCTTTGAGATGGGTTATATGCAAGCCCGGGGAGCGCGCCTTTTCGGTTATACCCTGTGTGAAGCGCTCTATGAGGCTCGCGCGAATACAGCGAACGCCGGGCGAGATGCCGATGGCATGGCTGTCGAAGGTTTTGAGATGGTGGACAACCTTATGATGGTGGGAGCGCTTGAGGCGCCGGTGGTCATTGTCCCGGCAGACCCCATGAGTGTTCCTGCCCACCTTGAAGCCTTTAAACAGGTGCTGGCTTCGATTCGTCAGTAAATGATGTTGAGCCGTTTGCTCTTTATTGCTGGTGCTTATCCGAGAGTTGATCTGGATAGTGGAGGGATGCCATGACTTCAGAGGTCCGTTTTGAGCGACTGCCTTGTGAGGATGGTAGTGCGATTGGCGTCATCACGTTGGCGGTGCCACGAAAGCTCAATGCATTGAGCCTGAGCATGTCTGAGCAAATCGAGCACAGTTTGCGGGCATGGCAGCATGACCCGGAAATTCGTCTGGTGTGGATTCAGGGCGAGGGGGAGAAAGCCTTCTGTGCAGGAGGCGATATCGTCAAACTCTATGAGTCGATGGTCGCCAGTACGGGGACGCGTAATGCCTACGCGGAGCACTTTTTCGCGCAGGAATATCAGCTCGACTACCTGATTCATACCTACAAAAAACCGCTGGTGTGCTTTGGTCGCGGCATCGTTATGGGCGGCGGCTTTGGGCTTTTCGCCGGTGCTGCGATTCGCCTGGTGACAACGGATTCACTGCTGGCGATGCCGGAAATCAGCATTGGTCTCTATCCTGATGTGGGAGCAAGCTGGTTTTTGCCAAGAGTTCCCGGAAAGCTTGGGCTTTTTATGGCACTGACCGGTGCGCGTATCAGTGCCGCAGATGCAATCAAGGCCGGGCTGGCGGATCGCTTTATGGGTCAACAGCAACCTCAGGTCTTGCTTGAGGCGCTGGCCGCCATTGCCTGGAGTGAGAATCCCGCTGAGCATCTGGCTCAGGCCAAAGATTGCCTGCTGGGGTTGTCTCTGGATTATTCCCAAGAGCCTTCGCCACTCTTTGCGTTGGCTCAGGCAATTAACTCGGTGTTGGATCAACCAGGTCAGCAGCAACAGTGGCAAGCATTACTGGATGCGCCTGCATTATCTGAGACCTTCGATACGTCGTTGCAGCAGTGGTGGAGTCAGTCGCTGGAGACTGCCCGAAAAGGTTGTCCGGGGACGGCGGCACTGGTATTTGCCATCCATGCACGAGGCCGTCACTGGTCACTGGCTCAGGCCTTTCGACAGGAGCTGGCGCTTTCAGTGAATTGCTGTCGGTTGGGTGAGTTTCAGGAAGGAGTGCGTGCACTCTTGATTGATAAGGACAAACAGCCCGCCTGGCAGTTTTCCACCCTTGAAGCGGTGCCTGAAGGCTGGGTTGACGGTCACTTCTCTGTGCCTTGGCAGAAGCATGAAGACCCGTTGCGCTTTTCCATTCCTGCCGATGCCTGAAGGTGGGTAACGACTTTTAGCCTTCTTCTTCGCGACTCTTTTTTGCCCGCAGGATCTGCACACGCGGTGGCGTGCTGGTAAGTTCAACCTCAAACTCCGCCTGATAGGCCTGTGCCAGTAATGCCGGTGTCATCACCTCTTCAACGCTGCCCTGAGCGAGCACTTCACCTTGATGAAGCAATACGACGGTATCGGCAAAACGTGCGGTCAGTGCGAGATCATGCAGCACAACGATGACTGCTCGCTGGTGCTGATGGGCTTCCACCTGTAATCGCTCAAGCATTTCCAGCTGGTGGGCAGGGTCCAGCGCCGCTAAAGGTTCATCCGCCAAAAGTAGTGGCGCTTCACTGGCCAGTGCGCGGGCCAGAAGTGCTCGCGCCTGTTCCCCACCAGAAAGTGCATTAATAGGCTTGTCGGCCAGTGGCAGGCAGTCGCAACGCTGAAGAGCTGCATCGACCCGCGGGTGATGACTGTTGGGTGACTGGGCTGGCAATAATCCTAAGGCGACGACTTCTCTCACTGGTAAAGGCCAGGCGCAAAAACGTTCCTGTGGCAGATAGCTGATCTGTTCAGGACGGACAAAGTGATGGGTCGTTGCTTCCATTTCGCCAACGATAGTCCGCAACAGAGTCGACTTTCCTGCGCCATTGGCACCCAGCAAAACCACCAGTTCTCCGGCGTGAGCCGTCAGTTGAATATGCTTGAGGGCGAAGCCCGTGCTTGGGGGTGTGCATAAATCAGAGATCGACAGTACCGGCGAGGCTGTTGTTGTCATTGCAGGCCTCCGCGCTGGCGGTAAAGCAGCATAAAGAGAAAGGGGCTGCCGAGCAGGGCGGTCACGACGCCGAGGCGAAGTTCTGTGGTACTGCTGGCTATTTTGCAGATCAGGTCGGCGGCGACCAGCAAGAGAGCCCCGCCGAGTGTCGAGTGCCACAGCAAGTGATCAGCCCGCCCGCGAACCCAGGGGCGCAGCAGGTGCGGGACGGCCAGCCCGACAAAGGCGATGGCGCCGGTCATGGCGATGGAGGCACCCACGCATAAACCGCAGCCGAGCAATAATTTTCTGTGGAGTGTGGCCGGCTTCACCCCCAGCGTGCGGGCCACACTCTGGCCCAGGCTCCAGGCATGCAGTGCCTTGCCTGTACTCAGGAGAATAATCCAACCCACCAGCACGAAAGGGGTAATCAGCAGTACCTGGGATAAGCCCTTGTCCGTCGTTGAACCCATCAGCCAGTAGATGAGCTCCATGGCCGCGAAGGGATTGGGGGCAAGGTTTAACGCCAGGGAGGTGAGGGAGGATGCCAGCGCGGTCAATGCCACGCCGGTCAAAATAAAGGAAGTCATCGACAGCTGGCGTCGACCAATCAGGGCAAGGGCGAGCAATCCAACACCGGCACCGATCATTCCGCCCAAAGGCATCCACCAGGCCAGTACCGCCACCGGGCCAAAATAAAAGGCAATCACCGCCCCAAGAGCGGCCCAGCTATTGATCCCCAGCAGCCCTGCATCTGCCAACGGGTTATGGCTGTAACCCTGAAGTGCAGCGCCCGCCAGTCCGAGGCTGCCACCGCAAAGAATCGTCAGAAGCAGACGCGGCAGGCGCAGCTCCTGCACGATCGACAGGGTGTCTGACGTTGGCACGGCCAATTGACCGCCCGGTGCCATCATTAATGAGACCAGCGATAACACCAGCAGTACCACAGCGAGTAGTAACCGCTGTGATCTCAGGTTCAGAGTCTGGTCTGACAAGGGCCATTTCATGGAGAAGAATTTCCGGTGGTTTCAGCTATGGGTTGGTGTTGGAGTGACTCACCGAGAATATGATTCAGGCGCCACAGGGTATCAAAGGCACGCTGGTCGCCACAGCCAAGGCCGGCCTCATTCAGGGGAATCTGTTGCCAGTGGCCGCGACGAATCCAGTCCTGCTTAAGCCACGACTGCCCAAGCCCGGGGCCGCTCTCCGGTGAAGTAAGAAGAATCAACACCTCAGGGCTGAGGCTGATAATGCGTTCAGCGTCGGCTTTCTGCCATCCCCGGCTGTCTGCAGGACGGGCATCCACCAGTCCCGTACGCCTGAGCAAGTCATCCTCAAGGCCGCCTGTGCCGGGAATCCAGCCACCGTTTTGGAGCACGATAGCGCGACGCTGCTGCCCCTGAGGTATGAGCGACTGAAGTTGTTGCTCAATGGGCGCCAGCCTCTGCTTAACTTCCCCGCGGGTGATGCCAAGGGTTGTCGCCAGTGCTGCCTGCCGATGGAGTGCCGAGGCAAAGTCCGTGAGGGCTGGCAGCCGATAGAGCTCATAACCCAATCCTTGTAGTGCGTTGAGACTTTGTGCCTGACCAAAGCTATCGGCGATCAGCAGATCGGGTTTGAGTGCCGCGATAGATTCTGCATCCGTTGCGCTGATGAGCGCCTGAGGAGGTCTGATGCCAGAAAAAAGCGCGCGATCACCCGCCAGAGGAGAAAGTGAAATCAGACTGTCGGGCTGCCACTGACTGGCCAGAATATCGGTGCAGAGATTCAGGGAAGCCACTCGCGTGAAGGGGGCACGAGTGGCTGAAGGAGCGCTGCTGGCCAGTGCCGGGTCAAGGGCGGCCAGCAGCATCAGCCCGCAGGCTGGAATGGCGCGAAAGCGATGAGTCAGGGCTGCTTTCCCTGTCACCGCCCGGCGCGTTACCTCATCAGAAGTTGGCATTGATGCCCAGATAGAACGCCCGGTCCTGGGTACCGTAACCGTAGAGTTCTTCATACTCGTGGTTGAACAGGTTCTCGACACGGGCCGTTAGCTGCCAGGTGTCGTCCAGGTCATAACGACCGGCAACATTTACCAGTGTGTAGGCGGGCATGTTGTGATCTCCCGTGTCTTCACGGCTGCCGCGATAAGTAATGCCGGTATTCACCGCCAGTGGCATACCGGAGAAACGATAGTCAGCATAGAGAGAGGCTTCATGCCATGGCTGACGCAGCAGTGCACTGCGGTCCTGATCGTTATCCACATCGGTATAGGTATAGGAAAGGTTAAGATCCAGTTGATCGGTCACCTTGCCTTTCGCCGACAGCTCCAGACCTGAGCTGCGGGTAATGCCATCGGCATTGTAGTAGCGATAGGTCGTGTAGCTGTAATCAATCTGGTTTTTGACGCGGTTACTAAACCAGGTGGCATCCACGACCCAGTCACCCAGCTTCTGCTCAAGACCGATGTCCCCACCCTGACTTTTCTGTGCCGTCAGCTCAGAGTTACCCGAATAGGCATCAAATAACTGATACAGGCTGGGATTCTTGACGCCGGTGCCATAGCTGGTGTGAAGACGCGTGTCGGGCAACAGGTTCCAGGACGCTGCCACGCGTGAGGTGCGGGTGTTGTTGAAGTTGTGGTTATCGTCTTCGCGGTGGCTGAGGCTCAGGTTAATGTCATCGCCGATATCCGCACGGTATTCCGCCACCCAGGAGTCGCTGTCATCTTCCTGATGATCACTGTAGGTGCTCTCAAAATCTGCACTTTTGTGCTCGAGTGCGACAATGACGCTGTTATCCAGTGAGGGCAGGGCGCTGATGCCAAAATGGTACTGGCCCTGATAGTCCAGCTGGTTGGTTGAGCCATCATAGTCGTAATCACCGGAAGCATTCAGGTAGTTACGCAGGGTGGTTGAGTGACTGAAGCCGATACGGTTTTCCAGATCGCCACCCAGCGCACTGAAATTAGTTTCCAGGCGGGCAGAGTTGATTTCGGAATCCGCGCGATCACCATTATCAGTCTGGGTAAAGGTGACCGGATCATAGCCATCGTAGTCCAGGCGGCTGAAGTTATGACTTAGGTTCAGGCGCAGGTCCCAGTCGTCTGTCATGTTGAATTTCAGTCGGCCACTGGCCTGACGCCCGGTCTGGCCGTCACGTTCGTGATTCCCCATGTCGGAATCCAGCGAGGAAAATGGGTGGGCATTGATACCGGATAAGCCATAGCCGTATTCCACCCGGCCGTTTCCGGAGGTGCCCTGACCTGAAATGCCCAGGGTCTGGGTATGGTTATCACCAACTTCTGCACGCAGATGAGTCTGATTTTTTCCGCCAGAGCGCGTAATGATGTGCACCACACCGCCGATAGTATCGCTTCCCCAGAGAGCACTTTGCGGACCACGGACAATCTCGATGCGCTCAATATCATTCACCAGCAGGCTGCCGATATCAGCGCTACCGTCTGTGGTCGAGGGGTCATTAATCGGCACGCCATCAACAACAATCTGCACAAATCGCTGGCTCAGGCCGCGAAGGCGAACGTTGGTCAGCGAGCCGGGAGTGGACTGCTGGATCACATTGACGCCGGGCAGGGCCTTGAGGGCGTCTGCCACACGGGTAATCTGGCGGCGCTCGAGCTCTTCACGAGTCAGTACGGTAACGGAGCTGCCAACGGCGTTTTCATCCTGAGGTGCACGACTGGCGCTAATGACCAGTTCATCCAGCGTCAGGGCATGGGCCGTTGAGGAAATCAGCAGGGTCAGTGCAGAAAGGGCAAAGGGAGTAGCGAACGAACGGCGGCGCGCCGTCCCGAGGGGGACAGACAAGGATTTCAAGGCGTAGTCTCCAAAAAACAGAATCAGGAAAACGTACGCGTCAGCGATGGGTTTCATCGGTCAACATCACACCCCGAACGTCGACAAGACACGTCTCGCAGGCAGGTATCCTGGCTCGGTTCAACGCTGATTCACCTTCCCGCGCTGGCAGTGGTCTTCGAATCAGCTTCCCTTCACAGTTGCGGGGGCAGCCGGGGATTTACACCCCATTCCCGTTTACTTCACTGGTATTTCCAGCAAAACCTACGAACGAGCGCACTTTAATATATTGATACAAAAAACGCACTTAAAATGGCCATGAAAACCCCTAAAGAGAGCGAGGACTTTTGCTCATATTTCCGCTGTCCTATCTTTTTGAAACGGCTTGAAGGATGAAGCAGTGGCGGTAAACGGGTATGATATGCCCCGCAACTTGAGGTTGATGAAGTCAGGATATGACGCTATCAAGCGGCTATTCCTGCTAATCAGCCGGTATCTACTGACGGAGGCTCTGTGCCGACTCTGGTCCCTTTCTCTGAACTAACCACTTCTCAGCTCTATCACCTTCTGAAGCTGCGTCAGGATGTATTCATCCTTGAGCAGCAGTGCCTCTATCCTGATATCGATGGTATTGATCCTGAATCCCTGCATTGCCTGTGGGAAACCGACGGGCAGCTGGATGGCTATATTCGTGTCATTCCTGAGCCGGATCAGGCGCGTATTGGTCGTGTGGTGTTGCGAGAAAGCGCGCGTGGCACCGGTCTGGCCGGCAAGTTGATGGCGGAGGTGGTGCGTCTGTGTGAAGAGCGTTTTCCTGAGCAGGATCAGGTGCTCAGTGCCCAGGCCCATCTGGTGGGATTCTACGGCCGCTTTGGTTTTGTGGAAGAGTCTGAGGAATACCTTGAAGACGGCATTCCTCACGTGGATATGCGCAAGACAGCGGCTTCCTAAGGCAGCAGATTTCCGGCTTTTTGCAGGTGTTCCTGAATCGGTGCGCTGGTCAGCCAGGAAAGGTAGCGGGTCGCCAGTGCAGGTTGCGCCGCCTGCGTAGTGATTGCCCCATAAATGGCAATGGGCGGATAGAGCTCAGGGGGGATACGCCAGTATTGGCGGGGATCCGTGGCATGGGAGCGCAGCAAGGCGGTGGAGGTTATCCCGCCTTCCACATGGCCGGTTTGAATAAGCTGATAGGTTCCCAGGGCTGTAAAAGGCTGGAACAGACGACCCTTGAAAGGCTGCATGCCGTAGCGTTTGAGCAAATCTTCTGCTGCGCTGGCGTAGGGGTCTTCTTGCGTGCTCGGTACGGCCAATACACTGGTCTGGCTGAGGGTGCGTCGGTTGGGGTGACGACTGGTGGGATTCCAGTAGGAAAGCTGGCCATGGGCAATCACTGTCTGGCTATTTGCCAAGACAAGTTGCTGGTTTAACAGGTTAATCCAGCTTTTAGCAGAAAAACCGAGGAGCAAGTCTGCGTGACTAATCCCGGGGGAATCGCTGAAGACGGAAAGCGGACTCGCGGTTTCAAAAACCAAAGAGACCTGATGCTCGTTTTCAAAGGACTGGGATAGAGGGCTTAACAGGCGCTCCATTTCATCCGAGGCAAGAATGTGGAGTTCGGGTGCTTTACTTTGTGTTGCTTCCTGCGAGGAAGCCGATGCCGCCTGAACGGAGTTGCTCATGACGAGCAATGTCATCAGCAGCAATATGAGTTTTTTCATGTTTGCATCACTCGCTTTAACGGGCTGGATGCAAACAGCCTAACCAATCTCAAAGGTATTTGCAGTGGCAGCTGGCAATGACAGCTGTTGCAGATAGTCACAAGTGATAGGAGCCTTGTTAAATGCCTAGTATCCAGGATCTGTTAAAAAATAACGCTGATTGGGCCGCCGAAACCGAGCGTAAAAACCCCGGTTTCTTTAAAAAGCTGTCTTACCAGCAAGCCCCTGAATACCTCTGGATCGGTTGCTCTGACAGCCGAGTTCCTGCCAACGAACTGCTGGGTCTGCTGCCTGGTGAGGTTTTTGTTCACCGTAATATCGCCAACCAGGTAATTCACTCCGACCTGAACTGCATTTCTGTACTGCACTTTGCTGTTCGCGTTCTAAAGGTGAAGCACATCATCGTCGGCGGTCACTATGGCTGTGGTGGTGTAAAAGCGGCCATGGAAAATGGTGATCTGGGTCTGATCGATAACTGGCTGCGCCACATCAAGGACACTTACCACCACAACCAGAAAGAAGTGAATTCACTGCCTGTTAAAGATCGCCTGAGCCGCCTGTGCGAGCTGAATGTTGTTGAACAGGTGCATCACATCAGCCACACAAAAGTAGTACAGAATGCTTGGGCCAACGGTCAGGAACTGTCTATCCATGGCTGGATCTACGGTATCGAGGATGGTCTGCTGCGTGACCTGCAGGTTACCCGCAGTTCTCTGGATGATGTGTCTGACATCTACAGTCTGAATCCAACCGCCTTTACCCGCGAAGACTGATTCTTCCTGGTGAAGCTCGTTGTTAAAAAGCCCGTATTAGCGGGTTTTTTTGTGGGCTGAATCCCGCGCATAAAAAAACCCGATGCAAGCACCGGGTTTCTTCATTCAGATCTCTGTGAAGAGATCAGGCAGGTGTCGCTTATTTCAGCGCCCAGCTACCGTCTTCCTGCTGACATACGTCGTCAGACAGATCTGCATTGCCTTTGTTGGAAGTAACGGTGTAATTCAGCATTGCACAGCTACGAGTCACAGTCAGAGGCAGAGTAGTGGTGTTTTCTTCAGTGAAGTCGAAAACAGAACCGGATTTGCTTTCCAGGGTGCCGGCAAAGTTGTTCAGGTCAGTGCCGTTCTCGGTTTCCTTGTAAGGAGTCAGAGCAACCAGCGGGGAGTAGATGTAACCAACCAGAACGCCTTTACGACCGATGGCAACCCAGTCATTGGAAGTTTTGCCGATCGCATCAAAGGTGGTGCCCAGTACGAAAGTGTCCTGAATTGCGGAGTCGGTGTTGGGAGCGGTACGGATACGTACACCGCTCTTGGACTTGATCCAGTAAGGAACGTTCAGCAGTTCCAGGGATTCAGGGGCAGTAACGCTGTTCAGAATGGTGACTTTCTCAGCCAGAGAAGTCGAGTTCTGAGTCATAGCGGTTACTTTGATACGAGTTTTGCGATCAGAAGAGCGCCATGAAGTTTTGTTACCTTCATAAATGCTGCTCTGAACGTCAGCAGCCAGTTCGTTCAGGTCATCGGAATCGGTATCAGAGAGCAGGGCGCTCAGGCTACCGGAAGCCAGAACGTGGCTCAGGCTGTTTACGTTATGAGAGGCATTGCCTTCAAACTCCTGACCAACTACGTGGCTGGCAGCTTCTGCCGCTGCTGCTGCTTCGTCCTTCTGAGGACGTCCATTTTGACAGCCAGCGAGAGCAAGAGTTGAAAGGGCGACGATCGAGACGGTGCGAAGAGACATCAACCACTCCTTTGTGATGTAGGCGCTTCAGGTGATGAGCGAAAAAACAGACCACTTAATGCGTTCTGTTAAAAATTGAGCGCGAATTGTACCAAAAACGGCATTTTCTTTAAGGAGTTGTAAGTAAATATTTTGTTACAGCTTTGTCAGAAAAACTCCTGCTTTGGAAATACATCGCGACAGAGATTTAAAGTCGTTTGCGATATGGCAGAGCTTCAATAGGTTGGATTTGTCCTCGATTGACGCTCCAAAGCAACAAATGACTCCTTGGGGTGGGTCTAAGCTCCTGAAGGCAGCAACACCTTGATATAGATGCAAGAAAGCCCGACGTTAGCCGGGCTTTCTGTGTAACTGCATTTTTTAACAAGTGTTAACGAGCCAGCTAGCGCGACTCCTCCGTCGAGGAAGGCATGGCTGTTTTTGAAGCATCATCCGTCTTTAGTACCCTGGTTTTCACCTCGGGGGCCAACACGCCATCTTCGGTTGTTTGCGTACTCGCTGTTGTCTCAGGAGGTGTCGTGGAAGTCTCTGAGGCTGTTGTTTTGTCTGATTCAGGTTCGGGCGCTGCCTGCACTTCAACCTTGGGAGCCTCAGTTAGGTCTGCCGCTGAGTTCGCGGTTTCTGTGGCTACGGGTGCTTTGCTCTCTGCGGGTTTCTCCTTTGGCTCAGCTTTAATCGATGGCGCTTTTTCAGTTGTTGCTGAGTCGATAGCGGGCGTTGATACAGACGCGGTGTCTGCCTGAACAGTAGAGCCTGTGTCAGGTATTTCCTGCATGTGCCAGGCACCCATGGCGTTCTGGCACAGGCGAAGGTGGTCAATGCGACGCACCGTAGGGGTCTTGATGCCATATTCCAGTAACTGGCAGCGAATATTCAGATTGACCGCAGTTTCAAGAATGTCACCTTGCTGCAGCTCAAAGGCACTGCGCTGGGTTTTCGTGAGAGGGCCGCCAAGGCTATTAAGGTCAGTTTCGGAGCCTGACATCGGGTAATACATGCGCTGGGCAAAGTCTGCGGACACATAGCCGAGAAGCACTCCCTGACGGCTGACGGCCAGCCAGTTATCGGATGTTTCCCCTAGCACATCAAAGCTGGTGCCCATACGTAGTGTGGAGATAACTTTTGAGTCCAGCGAAGGCGCGGTGCGCAAGTTAACGCCTTCAGCGGACTTAACCCAGTAGGGCATGTTGTCCATCATCAGTGAGCTGACGGGCTGAATACTTTTCACGTAGCGAAGGGTGGCGGTGGCCGGATAGCTTTTATCCAACAGATGCTCAATCGAAATGCTGGCGGTTTTACGGGCATTCTGCCAGTAAGCAGGTTTGTTCTGCGTCAGAACCTGCAGCGTTTTAAGCGACAGGGAATAGTGATCTGCAAAACTGCTCTGGCCCAGAATCTCACCCAGCCGGCCTTTCTGGTAGTCCGCATTGAGAAGGTTCAGAGTCAGCTCTGCGGTCTGGCCATAGGTGCTACCGAGCACAAAAGGCGCGAACTCTGGCGCTGTATCTGCGACATCCGGATAGTTCTGACGACGCAATGTCGAGAGGCCGGTTTCTTCATCATGATTGACGAGATCGGCGTTGTTGGCGTCACCGGTCGGTTTGGGAGGGTTCGCCTTACACCCGGCCAGTACCAGACTGAGTAACACCACCCCTGCGATCGATATCCCCGAGACCGAACCCTTGAGCATGCTGTATTCCTGTCATTGTTATTACTGCTTGCGGCCGATATGCGCGACTGCCGCCGTGAGGCCTTCTTCCAGAACCCGCCTCAATGAAGTGGCGACAGGGTAGAGTAATGTGTCATGCCGCTCAAGTTGGCCTGATAAAGAGGCTTGGGTAACGTTTGAAATTCTAACTTTTGCCGGTTTCGTAATGGCGACGGTCAGGATTCCTATGGCGACAAGCTAACGGTGTGCTGACCCATCCATGGCAGCCGCTGTTAAACCCTGTTAAGGCATCTATAGGTAGCGCTTTTCAGCGACTGGTTCCCGCGCTGAGCCGAGGTCGACGGGCTGATTGGAAAAGCTGAGATCAGTCATGATTGTGCTAAGATGGCGCCCTTTGAGAGTTGCCCATTATTCGGGCTGGGATTTCAGCGCACTGCAACGAGGCGCATGCCATGTATAAACACGTCGCTCTGTTGGGCGTTATTACTTTGCTGGCGGGGTGTAACCTCAAGTCAGATATGCTGTCAGGCTTTCCGGGGCAGTCTTCCTCGACCTCAACCGCTGTAGCCGGTACGTCTGGCACTACTGCCGCGCCAGAGGATCACTGGACTCCTTCCTCGCCCATTAAACCTGTACTTAATGATCCGGCGACACTGTCCCTGACTCAGCAGGGCTGGTTGCCATTGGCAGTGGGTAATCGCTGGACTTATTCCGTGACCAATCCCGCCCGGGTGGCCACCGCACAGGTTGATGCCATTCAGGTGATTGAAGGGACTCCTTGGTATCGCTATACCTTTGATGGCCATATCCACTGGCTGACTCAGGATGATGACCGCCTGCTTGAAGCGGTGGATTATTACGATCAGTCGGCGATTACAGAAGTGAATCCACGTACTCAGGAGTTCCTGCGCCCGGTTGCTTCTGATCGTCAGCGCTATGTTACTGAGGGCGGCTTTATGCAGGCGGAACGCTGCTCCCAACCGGTGAAGGTGGGCGCTGGCAGCTTTGATTGTGTCAGCTACAGCTTGCAGGTGACTCCTCAGGAAGTGCGTGATGATGACTATGCCCGCAATGTCGGACTGATTCGTCGTCAGCTGATGACCGCCAGTGGTGGCGTCACAACCTTTAGTCTGGATGCTTTTACCCCGGCTAAACGTTAAGGACTGTTATGAGTATTGAACAATCGCTGGACGCTGAACTGGCAACCAATGATCCAGAGCTGCTGCGCCACAAGATCAATCTGGAAACCGCATCACTGGCCTGGAAAGAAGTCGAACGCTTTTTTGCCACTGGCCATTTGATTCGGGTCGCTTCGGGTGTCGATTTGGTGGATGTCGCTCTGGCCATGAGCCAGGACGATGCTGCCACGTTAAAAGGCTGGATGGACGCCAAGGTGGTGGAAGCCTTGCCGGACAGTGAAGCCGCGCAATGGGCCGAGAGTAATGCAGAACTCTGGGCTGTGGTTGTGAAACCCTGGGTATTGGTGCAGTTCAAGGGTGAGTGATTCCCGTTTTTCCCTGTCTGCTGCACAAGCCATTCCGGTAAATCTTGGTTTGGTTTTGCCCATGAGTTGCATTGATATCAGCGCGATTCGGGCCCAGGGGGCGGGCGGTCAGCACGTCAATAAAACGTCCACGGCGATCTACCTTCGGGCCAATCTGCATCATGCGGGTTGGCCTGAGTTCGCCCTCGAACGTGTTCTCAAGTACGCCGATGAGCGTATCACTGCGGATGGCATCGTTCATATTAAGGCGCAGCGTTTTCGAAGTCAGGCCATGAACCGGGAAGATGCCTTGGAGCGACTTCAGGAGTTGATGAGTCAGGCTTTGTACAAGCCCCCCGTTCGTCGGGCGACACGTCCAAGCAACAGCCAGAAGCGCAAACGACTGGATAATAAAAAGCGTCGAAGTGATACCAAGGCCATGCGAGGACGGGTGCGCTAGTCGTTGTTTTTCGCTTCATTTTTTCGATTTTTCTGCTACGTCGCCTGAGTCTTTGTCCTTGATTGGCTTGCAATTTTGTTCCCGCCGGTCATATATGTTGCATAACCGCCTTGCCAAATTACCTGCCATTTAAGCCGTATCGAAATACTGATGCGTGCGCTGTGAGGTAATCACTGGCTGAGTTTATGACGATATGAAAGGAGGGTGCCGTGCATCATGAGGTTTTTATCCATCCCGGTTTGGGAGACTCTGACAAGGCCCACTGGCAAAGTCGCTGGCTGGACATTTATCCTGACTGGGTGCGAGTAAAACAGCAGGACTGGGATCATCCCAAGCGTGATGTCTGGGTACAGCAGCTGGATGCCAGCCTGCCTGAGGATGCCTCGGATACCATTGTTGTGGCCCATAGTCTGGGCTGCCTGACGCTGGCCCATTGGGCTGTCACCATTGGTAGGCCGCTGCGGGGCGCACTCCTGGTGGCTTTACCAGATCCTGAATTACCGGCGCTTAAACGTATTGCACCGGACTTTTCCCCATTACCTCATAGCCTTTTACCCTTCCCGACCACTATCATCGCCAGCCAGAACGATCCTTGGGGCGATATGGCGTTTGCCAATGAAATGGCACTGGCCTGGGGCAGCAGTTTTGTGGATCTGGGTGAGGCGGGTCATATCAATGGCGAAAGTGGCTTGGGCGACTGGCCGGAAGGTATGAACTACCTCAACGATTTGCTCAACCACAGCGCGCCCTGATCGTTGTTATTCAATCTTCGGATGCGCAGGAGCTTTCCGTGTCTCAGCCATTTACCCTGGTATTTGCCGCCTTCAGCGGTACAGGTAAAACCACGTTGCTTGAGCAAGTGGTTGGCCATCTGGCGCAAGCGAACTATCGGGTGGGGGTGATCAAGCACTCCCACCATGACCTGGAACTGGATAAACCCGGCAAGGACAGCTATCGCCTGCGCAAGGCCGGAGCGGTTCAGGGTATTCTGGTCACCCCTCAACGCTCTGTTGTTTTTCATGAACAGCCTTTTGCGGATAATGATCTTCGCTCCCAGCTGGCGCTCCTTAATACTGCGCAGTTGGACATGGTACTGGTGGAGGGTTACCGCTACAGCGACTGGCCCAAGATCGAACTGCACCGCACAGAGCTTGGTCATCCTTTCCTGTTTGTCTCTGACCCTGCGGTGATAGCGCTGGCCTGGAATTGCCAGAGTGATGAAATCACTTTGCCGCAGCTCGATATCAACGATGCTGCCAGTATTGCCCGTTTTGTTGAAAAGCAGTACGCCGACTACCAGAAAGCACAGAGTCAGCCTTAAAGGTACTATCTGTCCGGGGTCGGTGATGTTGACCCCGTTATGCGCACGCACTGAGAAGAATTGATGAGCACCCACACGCAAACCACGCCGAATCGCCTTATCGACAACTTTGGTCGACAGGTGGATTACGTCCGGCTGTCAGTCACGGATCGGTGTGATTTTCGCTGTGTCTATTGTATGAACGAAGACACAACCTTTCTTAAGCGTGAGCAGATCCTGAGTCTTGAAGAGATTTATGAAGTCGCCCGACAGTTTGTCAGTCTGGGCGTCAAACGCATCCGGCTGACGGGCGGAGAACCGCTGGTTCGCCCCAATGTGATGTGGCTGATCCGCCAGATCGGCGCCCTCGAGGGGCTGGATGAACTCACCATGACCACCAATGGCTCCCAGCTCACGCGCTTTGCCAAAGAAATGAAAGAAGCGGGAGTCAGGCGCCTCAATGTCAGTCTGGATACCCTGCAACCCGCACGTTTTGAAGAGATGACCCGCCGTGACAAGCTCTCACAGGTGCTGGAAGGTATTGATGCTGCCTGTGCTGCAGGCTTTGAGCGCATCAAACTCAACACCGTGGTACAAAGCGGCAGAAATGATGATGAGCTGGAAGCGCTCCTTGATTATGCCCGGGATCGAAAAATCGATATCAGCTACATCGAAGAGATGCCTCTGGGTGAAGTGCGCACAAGGGATCTGGCGCACACCTATCTTGGTAATGATGCGCTGCTGGAACGCTTGCAGGAGCGTTACACCCTGATTCCTTCCGCTGAAGCGACGGGCGGGCCTTCTCGCTATTACCGCATCCCGGAGGAAGCCACCCGTGTGGGCTTTATTTCACCCCATAGCCACAACTTCTGCTCTACCTGCAATCGTGTGCGCGTGACGGTGGAAGGCCGATTGCTGCTGTGTCTGGGTAATGAACACTCGATGGATCTTAAGGCGATTCTGCGTCGCTATCCCGGTGAGCCGGAGAAACTGCGTCAGGCGCTGCTTGATTCCATGGCGCTCAAGCCCGAGCGGCATCATTTTTCCCTTACGGAAGAACCCCAGGTACTGCGCTTTATGAATATGACCGGGGGCTGACCCCGGTTTTCGTTTTTGCCGGGCGCGCCTGTCAGGCTTGGGCTTTACGCCGTTTTCAGGCGAACTTGCGCAATACTATTCCATCGGCGGCGGGTGTGGTTTATCCGCATGCTGGCGCTGATGTTCTCTGAATTGATAACCGTTCAAATTAAGGCAGGGGTTACTTCATGTCTGCGTCAAAAGAATTTACGCCGCTGTCCATCGCGGTTCTGACGGTCTCTGATACGCGCACCGAAGCCAACGACACCTCGGGCGATGCGCTGGTGGCCGCGCTGGAAGAGGCGGGACATCAGCTCGCGACCCGAACCATCGTTAAGGATGATGTGTACCAGTTGCGTGCCGTGGTTTCCCAATGGATTGCCGATGCCGGTATTCACGCGGTATTGCTGACCGGCGGCACCGGCTTCACTGCGCGAGACTCCACCCCGGAGGCGATGGCGCCTTTGTTTGACAAGCACATTGAGGGCTTTGGTGAGTTGTTTCGCCAGATTTCCTTTGATGAGATCGGCACGTCGACGATTCAGTCCCGGGCATTGGCCGGTGTGGCTAACCGCACGCTGATATTTTGCGTTCCTGGTTCGACCGGCGCCTGCAAAACCGCATGGAATCGTATCATTCGTGAGCAACTGGACAGCCGTCATCGTCCCTGTAATTTTGTTGAAATGGTCAAACCGACTCATTAATCACGAGGAGTGAACTGCGTGAGTGATCCCTGCGTTCGCCAACCGCTGAAAAGTCTGGATGAAGTGCTGGATATCCTGCTTGCCGAAGCGCAGCCGGTAACGCCAGTGAAACGTGTCAGTCTGCCGCAGGCATTAGGCCACGTGCTGGCTCATGATGTGATGAGCCCCTGCGATGTTCCCCCTGCCGATAACAGCGCAATGGATGGCTATGCGGTGCGGATTGCCGATATTGCTGAGGGAAAATCCTTACTCGTTTCCGCACGTATTCCCGCTGGTAGTGCGCCTGAAGCACTTAAACCAGGCAGCGTGGCGCGCATCTTTACCGGCGCGGAAATTCCCGCAGGAGCGGATGCCGTCATCATGCAGGAAGATGCCAGCGTTAATCCTGATACGGGTGAAGTGCGCTTTGCGGATGCTGCACTCAAGGCCGGACAGCATATTCGTCGGCAGGGGCAAGACATCACCCATGGCTCCCGTTTGTTCGAAGTGGGCGAGCGCCTGGGGGCTACGCATCTTGGCGTGCTGGCTTCTGTTGGTATTACTGAAGTGGATGTTTTTGCCCAGCTGAAAGTGGCGATTTTTTCGACGGGCGACGAGCTCAGGATGCCTGGAGAGCCGCTTGGCGCCGGGCAGATTTATAACTCCAATGCCTTCATGCTGGAGGGCTTGCTGCGCACACTCGGCTGTGAGGTGGTGAATCTGGGGATTATTCCTGATCAGTTGGAAGCCACCGTCGAGGCGCTTAAACATGCCAGAGCATCGGCAGATGTGATCATGACCACTGGTGGTGTTTCGGTGGGAGAGGAGGATCATGTCAAAGCAGCAGTAGAGTCTCTAGGCGAGCTGCTGATGTGGCGTCTGGCGATCAAGCCGGGTAAACCTTTTGCCTATGGCAAGGTCGGCAGTACGCCCTTTATCGGCTTGCCGGGTAATCCCGCGTCAGCGCTGGTGACCTTTGCATTATTGGCACGGCCCTTTCTGCATCGCTCTATGGGGCAGTTTAAGGTGGCCAGCCCGCGTTATCAGGTCACCTCGGGTTTTGAGGTTGCCAAAGCGGGTAAGCGGACCGAGTTTGTTCGCGTCAGTCTTCGTCTTGTTGATGGTGAGCTAACAGTGGTGCCTGCAGGTGGGCAAAGCTCAGGCATTCTCTCCGCGGTTGCCCGAGCTGATGGTCTGGCTGAAGTGCCCGCAGGGTCGACGCTAAGCAAAGGGCAGAAGGTCGCCTATTTGCCGTTTCATGGTGTGCTGGACTAAGCGCTGTCCTTCGAATTTTTTAGTTGTGGAATCTGTTTCTCATGTCTGAATTTACTCATCTCGATGCACAGGGCCATGCCCGCATGGTGGATGTTACCCATAAAGATGAAACTGCCCGCGAGGCGGTCGCGCAGGCCAGTGTGGTGATGTCTGCGGCCTGTATGCAGATGCTGGTTGATGGGCAACACCCCAAAGGAGATGTGTTTGCCGTCGCACGCATTGCCGGCATTCAGGCAGCTAAACGTACCTGGGAACTTATTCCCCTGTGTCATCCGTTGATGCTCACATCCGTGAAGGTCGAGCTTCAGGCGCACCCTGAGCGTAACGAAGTGGTGATCCAGGCGCGTGCCAAGCTGGCCGGTAAAACCGGTGTGGAAATGGAAGCGCTCACCGCAGCCAGTGTTGCCGCGCTGACGCTCTATGACATGTGCAAGGCCGTGGACAAAGGTATGGTGATTAAAGAGGTCAAGTTGCTGGAGAAGCTCGGTGGCAAATCCGGCCACTGGCAAGCTGAGCAGGGAGCCTGAGATGCTGAAAGTATTGTTTTTTGCCAGTCTGCGTGAGCGTATCGGCCTTGATGATCTTGAGTGGCCGTACCAGTCAGGGCTGGATGTGCAAGGGCTGCTTGAGCAGCTACAGGGTCAGGGTCAGCCCTGGCATGATGTGCTGGCCTCACCCAGTCTGCTCGCCGCGGTGAATCAGGAAATGGCTGCACGCAGCAAAACCCTGACCGATGGCGATGAAGTCGCCTTCTTTCCCCCCGTTTCCGGAGGCTGACCATGAGTGTCTGGGTTGGCGAAAGCACTATCGATCAGCAGGCGCTGCTGGCGTCCTGGTATGAGAGCGATGCTGGCGATACCGGCGCTATCGTAACGTTTTCCGGGCTGGTGCGTGACTTTAGCGAGCGCAGTGGCGTTCAGGCGCTGGTGCTGGAACATTATCCCGGGATGACCGAGAAGGTACTGCATGACCTCGAAGAGGAAGCCTGCAGCCGCTGGGCGCTTCAGCGTGTGGTGATTGCCCATCGGGTAGGGCGCATGACCGCTGGTGAAGTGATTGTGCTGGTCGCGGTCGCTTCTGCTCATCGTAAAGACGCCTTTGCTGCTTGCGAGTGGCTGATGGACATCCTCAAGACCCGCGCTCCCTTCTGGAAGAAGGAAGAAACCGCCGAAGGCAGCCACTGGGTAGAGCAGAGACAGTCCGATATCGAGCGCGAAGAACGTTGGTCAGCCAAGACAAATGCGTAAATTTTTGTAAAATGGCCCCTTGGTTGGTTTAACCGGCGGCGGTTCTTGGTTACCGTTGGCGCAGAATTCGAGTTATCTCTGCTCATGTTGGGGAAAGGAAAAGTGATCCAGAAGGCCTCTGTTATGAAGCCAGCAGCCGTTGTGGTTGTGGCCCTAAGTTTATCCGCATGCAATCTGATGCGACCACAGCAACCGGATGTGAAACCCCCCGCGGTTGCCGAGAAGAGCGAAGCGGTCAAGCCAGAAGCGCAGCCGATGGCCAAGCAGGATAACAACGTTGTAATGGCCGCACCGGATGCAACGCCGGTGGCTGAAGCCCAGCTAAGCCAACAGCAGGCAGCTTCTGAAAAAGTCGCGGCCCCCGGTGCAACTTCCACTGCAGCAGCGCAGCAGACAGGTGCTGCCAGCACCACACAGAAAGCCTCGATTGAAGACAGTTATCAGTCACTGCTGAAAACCATCGATGGCTGGAAAACCGCCTGGTCTGCCCAGAATGCAGATAACTACCTGAGCTACTACGCTACTGATTTCACCCCCGCCGACGGTGAAAGTCTGGATGCCTGGAAAAATGGCCGCCGCTCCGCCCTGGCACGTCCAAGCTGGATCAAAATTGAACTGGGTGAGCCTCAGGTCGCCATTGTCGATAGCCACGCTATAGTACGTTTTGATCAGCACTATCAGGCTAACAACTACGAAGACAAAGTAGTGAAAGAGCTGGAGATGGTGAAGGAAAACGGCGAGTGGAAGATCAAAAAAGAAGATTCGCTGTAAGATAAAACGCTTTCACAGTATTGAGTAAAGCGAGTAAGAGCCCCGGCAATGTTGCGATATTGCCGGGGCTTTTTTATGACGTCAGCTAAGCAGTGCCTCTGTCTTTGGTCAGACGGAAGGTTTTATCTTCACCATCAATGACGTGTTCATGCTCCAGCTCCAGATGTGGATCAGGATACATAAAAAGCGTGAAGGCGTGTCCCGGTAAGGCTCCGACTTTCCGGACTCGTTATGGTGCCGGAGTCTCTACCCGCCAGTGTTTAATGGGCCAGAATATACAGATCCTTGGAGTAGATCATGTCTTCGGGATTCTCATCGGCATAACCACCGACCCAGGGTTTAACCAGTCTGGCGGTGACGTACTGATAGAGCGGCGCAATCGGCGCATCACGGGCGATCAGGTTTTCTGCTTTTTGGTAGAAGCTGTTTCTGACAGTCGGTTCGGCTTCGCGTTGTGCATGTTCCAGCAAGGCATCATAGGCAGGGTTATGGTATCCACTGTGATTGGCACCATGAGTGGACGTGAGTAGCCCCAGCATGCTTGAGGCTTCGTTGTAGTCACCAATCCAGCCAGCCCGGGCGACATCAAAGTCACCATGGCGCGTGCTTTCGAGAAAACTTTTCCATTCTTCGTTGACCAGTTCGGTCTGGACGCCAAGTTCCTTTTTCCACATGGACGCCACCGCCAGAGCAATCTTCTTGTGGTTATCACCGGTGTTATAGAGAAGCTTCAGGCTGAGTGGCTTTTCTGCACTGATACCGGCTTCTTGCAGCAGCTTGCGTGCCTCATCCACCCGTCGCTCATAAGGCATTGCAGCCCAGGCCGGCTTATGAGGCGTGAAGCCCGCGATGTTATTCGGCGTCAGGGTATAAGCCGGAATCTGTCCCTGACCGAGAACCCTGTCGCTGATAATACGGCGGTTAATGGCAAGGTTGAGTGCCTGCCGCACCCGGGCATCATTCAGCGGAGGATGACGGGTATTGAATTCATAGAAATAGGTGGCGATACGCCCGGTAATGTGGACCTGATCCGGCGTTTCGCGTTTGAGACTTTTAAAGTGCTCGATGGGAATAGCGCCGACACCCAGGTCGATTTCACCGGCTTTGTACCTGGCCAGCGCCGCGTTTTCAGAGGATACCGGCAGATACTGCACTTCATTCAGATGCGTATGGGCGTTATCCCAGTAATAGGGGTTGCGACCAAGAATAATGCGCTCATTGACGGTCCAGCTCATCAGACGAAAGGCACCGTTGCTTACCATGTGACTGGGCTGCGTCCAGTCGTTGCCCCAATGCTTGATGACATCACGCGGCACCGGCATGAGGGTGGCGTGAGGCAGCATGCGCAGAAAGTAGGGAATGGCGGTGTTAAGTTTGACTTCCAGCGTGAGGTTATCCAGCGCTTTAACCCCCAGCAGATCCGGCGGCATTTCTCCACGGCTGATTGGGCCTGCATTGAGGATAGAGGCGCTTTCCAGATACCAGGCGTAAGGCGAGGCCGTGGCAGGATCCACGGCGCGGCGCCAGGAATAGACAAAATCCTGTGCGGTTACCGGTTGGTTGTTGCTCCAGCGTGCATCCCCGCGCAAATCAAAACGGTAGGTTTTGCCGCCATCCAGCACCGTCCAGTGCTCCGCGACGCCGGGAATAATATTGCCTTTGGCATCCTGAATGACCAGACCTTCAAAAAGGTCCCGGGTGAGATTGGCTTCGGGGGTGCCTTCTGCCAGCTGTGGGTCCAGCGTTGCCGGTTCAGCACCGTTGTTGCGCGTCAGCATCTGGCGCTCAGCCAGTTGGGTTCCTGCGGGTAGAGCCTTGGGATCTGACAGCCGGGACTCTTGCACTGATGCCCCAGAGGCGTCTGCCCCATTTGCTGTGGCTGTGGCTGTGGCAGTTGCCAGCGCACCAAACGGCAGGCTACTCAGCAATACGCTGACAAGCGCGTATCGCAGGGATCGGTGTCGTAATGCGCGCCGGAATAAAATTGAGGTCACTGTTTATTTCACATCCATTGAATCTTCGTGCCTTCCTGGCCGAATTGGGCGCAACGAGAAGGCGGCCAGAGTGTAGACCATGACCGCCCATCTTGCTGCCCAAGTTTTTATCAAATCGTTATTGCCTGTCCTTCACACCAAAGTACAAGCCACCTGATGTCGCTCTTCGCCGCGCAGAAGCGGCTTGTTTTCGGCACAGGAGGGCTTGGCCAGCGGACAGCGGGTTCGGAACACGCACCCTGAGGGTGGGCTGATGGGCGAGGGCAAATCACCTTCCAGCAACTGGATCTCTTTATTGCGTTCGACATCCGGATCGGGAACAGGCACCGCAGACATGAGTGCTTTGGTGTACGGATGACGAGGTGCCGCATACAGCTCTTTACCGTGACCAAGCTCCACCTGATTGCCCAGATACATCACCATGACGCGATCACTGATGTGTTTCACCACAGACAGGTCATGGGCAATAAAGATCAGGGACAGCCCCATTTCTTTTTGCAGGGACTTAAGCAGGTTCACCACCTGAGCCTGAATGGACACATCCAGTGCGGAAACCGGCTCATCACAGATCACCAGTTTGGGTTCAACAATCAGGGCACGAGCAATACCGATGCGCTGGCACTGGCCGCCGGAAAACTCATGGGGATAGCGGTTGATGACGTTGGGCAGCAGACCGACTTTAAGCATCATGGCCTTGACCTTGTCCGTCACTTCCTTGCGGGTCAGCTTCGGGTAAAAGGTTTTCAGCGGCTCGGCAATAATATCGCCAATGGTCATACGTGGGTTCAGGGAGGCCAGCGGGTCCTGAAAGATCATCTGGATGTCTTTACGAATCTCGCGCCAGCCGTTGTTATCCAGACCAATCAGCTCTTTGCCTTGCCACTGGATACTGCCGCCACGGGATTTGACCAGTCCGATAATGGCGCGGGCAAAGGTAGATTTGCCACAACCGGATTCACCGACGACACCCAGCGTTTCGCCCGGCATCAGATCAAGGCTGACATCATTCACGGCTTGCAGCGCCTGAGTTTTCGCCCAGGGCCAGATGCCGCCGCTATGGATATCAAAGTGCACCTTGAGATCACGGATTTTCAGAATAGGTTCGCTCATGCGCTTAGCTCCTCGGGTAGCCAGTGACAGGCACGCTGACGTTGATCCTGACTGAGCAGTGCAGGCTCTTCACGACGACAGATCTCCATCACGTGGGGGCAGCGCTCCTGGAAGGGACAGCCGGTGGGGAGTTTGAGCAGATTGGGCGGATTGCCGGGAATAGTGGGCAATGCCTCAGCGTTATCAGCATCCAGGCGTGGGATGGCAGACAGCAAGCCCTGGGTGTAGGGGTGAGTCGGCTGATAGAAAATCTGGCTGGCGGTGCCGTATTCCATCGTCCTGCCTGCGTACATCACCAGCACCTTGTCGCACACCCCGGCGACCACGCCGAGATCATGGGTAATCATGATAATCGCAGTATTAAAGTCCCGTTTTAGCTCACCCAGAAGGGTCATGATTTGCGCCTGCACTGTGACATCCAGCGCCGTGGTGGGTTCATCAGCGATCAGCAACTTGGGACGACAAAGCAAGGCCATGGCGATCATCACACGCTGGCGCATCCCGCCGGAAAACTCATGGGGGAACATCTTCATGCGCTTGCGGGCTTCGGGCATTTTTACCGCATCGAGCATACGCACGGATTCCTCAAAGGCTTCCTTGCGGCTCATGCCCTTGTGCAGCTTCAATACTTCCATCAATTGCTCACCGACCCGCAGGTAGGGGTTCAGCGAGGTCATGGGGTCCTGAAAGATCATGGCGATTTTTTCTGCGCGGATCTTGTTCAGGGCTTTCTCGTTAAGGCCAAGAATTGACTGACCTTCAAAGATGGCTTCACCTCGAACGATACCGTTCTTGGCCAGCAAGCCCATCAGAGAGAAGGCTGTCTGGCTTTTGCCAGAGCCGGACTCGCCGACAATGCCCAGAGTTTCGCCCGATTCCAACGCAAAATTCAGTTTATTGACCGCAGTCACTTCGCCTTCAGGGGTGGCGAAGTGCACTTCCAGGTCTTTTACCGTTAACAGACTCATCGTGTTGTGTACTCCTTACCGGTGGCGTGCTCAGCGATCTTTTGGATCAAGGGCGTCACGCAGACCGTCACCCAGAAAGTTAAAGCAGAAGAGGGTGGTGACCAGAAAACCTGCGGGGAACAGCAGCTGCCAGGGCGCGACGTCCATGGTTTTGGAGCCTTCATTGAGAAGAGCGCCCCAACTGGTCATCGGTTCCTGCACTCCCAGACCGAGGTAACTGAGGAAGGATTCAAACAAAATCATGCTGGGCACCAGCAAGGTGGCATAGACCACGACGATACCCAGCACATTCGGCACGATATGCCGAAGGATAATCGTGCGAGTGCTGACGCCACAGACATGAGCCGCCTCGATGAACTCTTTGCTTTTAAGGCTCAGCGTCTGACCGCGAACGATCCTTGCCATATCGAGCCAGGACACAGCGCCGATGGCGATAAAAATCAGCAGAATATTCCTGCCAAAGAAGGTCACCAGCAGGATGACAAAGAACATGAAAGGAAAGGAGTTAAGAATCTCCAGTGTACGCATCATGACCGAGTCGACACGACCGCCGATGTAACCCGCGGTGGCGCCGTACAATGTGCCAATTACAATGGCGACCAAGGCACCCAGAACACCCACCATCAGGGAGATCTGACCTCCCACCAGTGTTCTTACGAACAGGTCGCGACCCAGAGAGTCAGTACCAAAATAGTGGCCGTTATCGGTCGCCGGAGGCATCTGCATGTTGCTCCAGTCGACATCATCGTAGGTGTAGTCCGCCAGAGAACTGCCGAACAGGCACAGAATGATGATGATGCTGAGGAGAATCAGGCTGGTCATAGCCGCCTTGTTGCGCATAAAGCGGCGGCGCGCATCCTGCCAGAGACTGCGACCTTCCACTTCCTCGGGAGAGTGCAGCTGCTCGGCGAATTGACTGACCGCCTGACTGTTTTGCTGTTTGCTTAGCATAAAGTGAACTCAGTAGCGGATCTTGGGGTCGATATAGGCGTAGAGAATATCGACGATGGCATTGAAGGCGATGGTCAGCGCACCGATCAGCACGGTAATACCGAGAACCATGGAGTAGTCGCGGTTGAGAGAACCGTTCACAAACAACTGACCAATGCCGGGCAGACCAAAAATGGTTTCAATGACGACGGAGCCGGTGATGATGCCGACGAATGCCGGGCCAAGATATGAAATAACCGGCAAGAGTGCAGGACGCAGGGCATGGCGCCAGATGATGTAGCGTGATGGCAGGCCCTTGGCACGTGCGGTGCGGATAAAATTGGAATGCATGATCTCAATCATGCTGCCACGCATGATGCGGGCGATGGAGGAAACATAATGCGCGGCCATCGCTATCACCGGCAGAATCAGAAACATCCATTTACCGCCTTGCCAGCCACCGGCAGGCAGCCATTGATAATGCACAGCAAAGATCAGCACTAGTAATGGGGCCAGCACAAAGCTCGGGATGACCACCCCTGTCATCGCCAGCGACATCACGCCGTAATCCAGCCAGGTATTTTGCTTGAGTGCGGCGATGATACCGAACAGCACACCAAGAATGACGGCGGTAAGGAAGGCCCACAGGCCGATTTCGGCCGACACAGGGAAGCTCTGGCTCACCAGTTCGTTAACAGTGAAATCCTTGTATTTGAAAGACGGGCCAAGATCGCCCTGAACCAGATTGCCAAGATAGTGGAAGTACTGAACATAAAGTGGCTGATCCAGGCCGTATTTGGCCTCGATATTGGCCATGATTTCCGGCGGCAGGTTACGCTCGCCAGTGAAAGGACTACCGGGGGCCGCATGCATCAGCACGAAGGACACGGTAATCAGAATGAGCAGGGTTGGAATGGATTCCAACAGGCGTTTAAGCACAAAGCGAATCATCGGTATTTTACCTGAAGTGTCTGCCCTCTGACGGGGCGTTGGAGCCATCAAAGCTGAGTCTGAACCCAGGCTTTTCCGGTTCTCTGTGAGTACAGCAAAACCCGGCCGGCACCAGTCCGACCGGGTTTTCAGGCACTTAACTTAGTGCTTGGTGATATACATGTTCTTGAAGTAGAAAATGTCTTCGGGGTTGGCTTCGGGGTAGCCGCCCACGTAAGGCTTCACCAGACGAGTGGTGGAGTACTGATAGATCGGCGCGACCGGCATGTCACGGCTCAGCATGGCATCAGCCTCGGCGTAGAGTTCATTACGCTTGGCTTCATCGACGATGCTTTTTGAGTCGGCCATCAGCTTGTCGTAATCCGGATTGGAGTACTTCGCATAGTTGTTGCCGTTAGCCGTGGTCAGCAGATCCAGCATGGTGGAAGCTTCGTTGTAGTCACCCACCCAACCGGCACGAGCCACATCAAAGTTACCGGCACGCTCTGTCGCCAGATAGGTTTTCCACTCCTGGTTCACCAGGCTTACGTTCACGCCCAGGGACTTTTTCCACATGGAGGCAATCGCAATAGCGATTTTCTTGTGGTTGTCGGAAGTGTTGTAGAGCAGTTCAAAGTTCAGCGGGTGATCCGGACCGTAACCGGCTTCTTTCATCAGCTCTTTGGCTTTTTCAACACGCTCTTTCTGGGTGAGTTTGGCCCAGGCCGGTTCAACCGGAGTGAAGCCCGCAGTGATGTTAGGCACGAAGGAGTAGGCAGAAATCTCACCCTGGCCGGTCACTTTATCGGTGATGACATCACGGTCGATGGCATAGCTCAGCGCCTTGCGAACACGGACATCGTCAAAGGGTTTTTTCAGGTTGTTGAAAGAGTAGTAATACGTGCCAACCTGTCCGGTGGTATGAATCTGGTCAGGAATCTCTTTCTTCAGCTGACGGTAATGCTCGATAGCCAGCGGCGTGCTGCCGTTGGTCATATCCACTTCCCCGGACTGATAGCGTGACAGTTCCGCATTCTCTGAGGCCACCGGCAAAACGGTAACTTCGTTGAGGATGGTGTCCTTGTTATCCCAATATTCCGGGTTGCGTTTAAGTACGATGCGCTCGTTAACGACCCAGTCTTTCAGCGTGTAAGCACCGTTAGAGACCATGTGGTCCGGGCTGGTCCACTTGTCACCGTATTCTTCGATCACTTTCTTGGGCGCGGGCACCATGGTGGTGTGGCCCAGCATGCGAATGAAATAGGGGATGGGTTTTTCCAGAACCACCTGAAGCGTTTTGTCGTCAATTGCCTTCACGCCCAGCTCATCCGGCTTTTTATCACCTTTTACGATGTCTGCCGCATTCTTCATGGTGGTCATCTCGATATACCAGGAATAGGGCGATGCAGTTTTGGGGTCGACGGCGCGCTGCCAGGCATAAACGAAATCCTCAGCGGTGACAGGATCACCGTTAGACCATTTGGAATCGCGCAGGTGGAAGGTGAAAACGGTGTTGTTGTCGTTCACTTCCCAGCTTTTGGCAACGCCTGGCAGGATGTTGCCTTTGTCATCCTGAATGACCAGACCTTCGAAGAGCTGGCGGGCGATGCGGGACTCAGGAGAGCCCTCAATTTTCTGGGGATCAAGCGATGCGGGTTCAGAGCCATTGTTGAAAACCATTTCCTGTTGTTTGGCTAATTCGGTTCCCGCGGGCACGTTAGCTGCCATAACAGATCCGCTAATCCCTGCGCTGAGAAGAATGGCCATGGCCAGGCTGTGTTTTTTCAATCGCATAAAGTTCTCCGTTCGAAGGCAGCAGGAGTGCTGTCGCTTCATCGCTCTATATTCTTGACCGTTTGTACCAATTTATTCTTGGGGTGTTCAATATCTTGTTACAAATCAGTCTTGTCAGGGCCACTCCTGTCCATCGCTGTTACCACCGAACAGGATTGTTGCCGCAGAGAGAAGCATATTATATGCCAGTAAATGAGAGTCTTGAGTATGCGAAATTCTTATAGGGTATGAGTGATGCGTAGCATTCACAGTCATATTTCAATTCTTTCACAAAGAAGGACGCTGTTGAGAATCTGAGTTTGAACGCTGTTACAAAGACGCTTTTTTGGAATTTATACGCTTGGTTAGATAATAAGTGGTGAAAATATTTAACATTCAGATTGAAGTGGTTGAATCCGGAAAAGCCCAACTAATACATTCTTTTATAGTATCTGTACTAATAACCGCAGGCTTTATAGGGAGAATAGGTTCTTTACTTAACTTGCCGTTACAAGACTCCTGAGTGTGATTTACCAAATGACGTAATAAGTACACTCGATGACTATCAAACTGGCGGGATTCTTCGGTAAGAAATCGACTTAATCAAAGCGGTAGTGAGGGTGATGTTGCCGTTTTAAGGCACTAATTCACTCATTTTGAGAAGAACGCACTCATAACGAGCGTTACCGCTTCACTCATTGGTGGGCGTTTTCTGACATTAAAATGAGCGTTCAACCCACTGCCGTTAGCCATTTACTGCCTGCGAGTGACTGAGAAAACGCTCCTGTAGTTCCAGTGCTTTCATCGGTTTGGCAAAGAGGTAGCCCTGCACCAGATCGCACTCCATCTCACGCAGTTTCTCCAGGGTGTATTGCTCTTCACAGCCTTCCGCCAGCACATCTAACCCCAGGGCTTTGGCCATGCTGATCATTGCGACCACCAGTGCATCGCCTTCGGCGCTGTGGCCCAGCTCCTGAACAAAATGCTGGTCAATCTTGAGCAGACTGGCGCGCAGTTTCTTAATGTAGGAAAGAGAAGAGTAGCCTTTGCCAAAGTCATCGATCGCGAGATTAATGCCATAGTCGGCCAGCGCATCCAGTTGGGATTTGAGGCAGGGGTTATCATCCACAAAGATGCTTTCGGTCACTTCCAGCATCACGTGTTCAGGCTTTAGCTCGAAGCGCTTCATTCGCTCAATCACCTGAACATGGAAGTTAGGATCGCCCATTTCATGCACGGAAACGTTCACTGACAGTTTGCCTGGGGTAAAGCCCTGCTGCAGCCAGGTCTGCATCTGGGCAAAGGCATGCTCTTGCACCCAGGAGCCCAATGGCAGAATCAGGCCTGAACTCTCTGCCACGGGAATAAAGTCCCCCGGAGAAATAAAGCCTGCCTCTGCGTGATGCCAGCGCACCAATACCTCGATGCCATGCAGGCGCTGAGACTCAATCTCGAACTGGGGCTGATAGACCAGACTGAGCTGGTCTTCATCCAGCGCCCGGCGAAGTTCTCGCTCCAGCCAGAAGCGATGCTCTGTCTGCTTGCCCATCTCTTCGGTGAAGAAAGTATAGGTATTTTTACCGACAGTCTTGGAGCGATAGAGCGCGGTGTCGGCGCTTTTCAGCAGATCGGCCACCTGAAGACCATCCTGCGGGAAGACAGCAACACCAATACTGGTCGTCAGGCTTAATGGTCCACTGGATAGCTGAATTGGCGAGCTTAAGGCTTCCATCAGGCGTCGTAACAGCGGTACCAACTGCTTGGAGCCATAAACCTGCGGCACCACCACGACAAACTCATCGCCGCCAATTCGGCACAGGGTTTCCTCATTGCGCAGGGTGTCGGCAAGGCGGGTGGAGAGTTGCTGCAGTACTTCATCACCCACGGGATGGCCGAGGCTGTCATTGATGGCTTTGAAGTTATCAAAGTCCATCAGGATAAAGGCCATCTGATGCTGATTACGGCTGGCGGCGCTAATGGCCTGTTCTGAGCGCTGATGGAAGGTATAGCGATTGGCGAGGCCTGTTAGTGGGTCACGATGAGCAAGATAGTCGAGCCGCTGGGCGTTAAGAATCTGATCTGTCTCATCGAAGATCACCCCTTCAAGCCAGCCCTCATGGGTGTCGTGATCCCACATGCCCTGACCCTGAGTCAGCACCCAGCGAATCTCACCGGATTCATCCATGACGCGATGACTGAAGGAGAAAGCCGAGGAAGTCTCTGCTGCTTTCTGAAGTGTATCGCGGACATGCAACCAATCCGCCGGGTGAACAATGCTCTTGAGAGAGGGGGCTTCATTAATCCCCGATTCGGGCAGGGTTTCCGCGCCAATAATGTGCTGAATACCTGCGGAGATGAACGCAACATCAAGCGAGGCATTCGCCTGTAGACGGAAGACAGCCCCGGGAATATTGGCCACCAGTACTTCCATGCTGCGCTCACGCTGGCGAAGCTGTCGCTCTATCGACTGGATTGTGGTGACGTCCAGCATAATGCCGACGGCACGGGGCTGATGATCTTCGCTGGTGTCCTGTCGTCCGCGGAATAACAGCACCCGGTTTTGCGAATTATGGGAGGCCAGACATTCACAGATATGGTTGTTGTCTTTCAGCTTTTCCTCAAAATATAGCTTCATGGCCTGTCGGTCCTGCTCGCGCAGGGCAATCAGAATTTCCTCCAGCTGAATACGCAGGGCCATGGTTTTAAGTGAGAGGGTGTCCGACATAATGCCGTTGATTTCCAGCTGACCACTATCGAAGTCATAGACCCAGATACCGACATTACTGAAGTTGGTTATCCAGTGCTGGGTTTTGGCGAAGTTGGCCAGATGGCGCTCGGTACGAAGCCGGGTTTTGTATTCGCTGGAGAGCTTGGCACGAATGTGTCTGATCTGATAACGCAGAATTGTGACCCAGAGGCCAAGCAATAAGGCGGCACCAAAGCCGATAATGCAGCTGATAACACTGGAGGTGAACAGTGAGTCAGAGGCGAGCACCTGCGAGCTGGCGGCGCTTTCTGCAAACGCGCTAACAGGGCTTATTAATGCGGCGATGCCGATCAGTAGGATCTGCCAGAAGTGTGGACTGCTGCCTGCGCAATTCGTTCGCTCCATGGAAAACCTGCCACCTTGAGATAAGTTCCGAAACTCATAGGGATCATGCTTCTTGTGGAGTATAGACAGCTAAGTCTGGTCACGACGGTAATGTGATCAAAAAATATTCATACAGTGTCGAGGGTTATCGACCGCGGGGCGTTGTCCCATGTATTGCCGTAACGGAGCAAAACTCAGGTGATATGCGGTAACAGAAGCATCCAAAGGCTTAGAGCGGGAATGGCCAGCAGGGTGCTGATGACAATGGTGGATGAGATCGGTGCAATTTCTTTTTCATAGCGAAGGGCAAAGACGCTCACCATGGCCGCTGTGGGCATGGCGCTGGCCAGAATGGCACTTTCATACCAGGGCGCCGGCAACGGCAGCAGAAAGGTACAAAGCCCGATAATGATGATGGGCTGAACGGCAAGCTTGAGCCCTGTCAGTAGCAGCAGTTGTTTCATCTGCCCACGCACGCGCTGACCGTACAGTGTCAGGCCCATGGTAAAAAGCGCAACCGGGGCGGTAGCCTGGGAAAGTAGTGTCATGGTGCTTGCCAATGCCTTGGGCTCTGGCAGCTGCAGAATATTCCAAGCAATACCAATGAGTGGCGGTAAAAAAAGAGGGTTCTTAATGAAGAGCCGGTATAACACCGTACCCAGGGAAAAGCGGCTCGACTGGGTGAGCATGTCCAGAATGGTCATGGCTATCCCCATCAACAGATTAAAGCATAAGGAGGCAATGATGATGGGGAGCGTACCCTGTGGGCCAAACAGGAGCGTAAAAAGCGGGACGCCAATGTAAATCGTATTGGGGTTAAGAGCGCTAAGGGAAAGCAGTAGCCGATTTGCTGAGGGGATCTGTTGCTGCATTCGGCCAATGAGCCACCAGGCAAGAGTGCCGGTGACAAGTGCGCCAATCAGGATAACGCTGATGTAGCGAAAGTTGGCAATTTCTTCGAGACGTACCGACGCTGTCGACCAGAAGAACAGGGGCGGCAGACAGATATAAAGAATAAAGGTATTGAAGCTGGCTGCAGCTTCAGCCCTGAAAAGATTGATGTGTCGGCTAAAGAGGCCAAGGCCGATCAGCGCGAAAACCGGGATAAGAGTATTTACCAGAGTCATAGCCATTCCTTGCGAAAAAGCAGTGTAGCAGGAGGCTCGCGTTGATCCCACGCTGGTAAAACCCACCATGTAAAACACCCTGTTGCACAGCTGATCTTAAGGATCGCAACAGGGTGTCTTTTCTTTGCCGCACATCACGAGCGCGGCAGTTTCAGCTGATACCGGCAGGAATCAGATGTTTGCAATCGCAGTGTGTGCTTTGTCGACAGCAGCTGCTTTGCTTTCTTCGCCCATGTTCAGGCCTTCAGCGTAAACGAACTCAACGTCGGTCAGGCCGATAAAGCCGAAGAAGGACTTCAGGTAAGGAGTCTGGCTGTCGTTTGGTGTACCTGCATAAATGCCACCGCGTGCACACAGAACGTAGACTTTTTTGCCTTCGAGCAGACCAACAGGGCCTGTCTCGGTGTATTTGAAAGTAATGCCAGCACGTGCAATACGGTCGATATAGGCTTTGAACTGGGAAGGAATACCGAAGTTATACATTGGCATGCCGACCACAACAGTGTCGTGAGCTTTCAGTTCTTCGATCAGGTTGTTGGAGATGGCAGCCAGTGCTTTCTGCTCGTCAGTGTGCTGATCCGCAGGGGTCATCCACGCACCCATTTCGCTCAGGGTCAGGTGGGGCAGTGCATCGTTCACCAGGTCACGCTTGGTGACGTCGCTGGCATCGAACTTCTTCAGAAATTCGTTAACCAGTGCAGTGGAGTTACCGTTATCGCCCATGAGGCTGCTGTAGAGGGCCAGAACCTTAGCCATAGTTACTCTCCTAAACCTGTTACTGAAGTGGGTAGAACTGCTTTAGTGATAAAGCATGTGTTGATGGAAACCATTGTGCGAAGAAGCTGAAAAGCTTGATAGCGCAATACTTTGCCAGTCCTGTTCAGATTTTTTGATCAATGTTTATTGCCCGTGCTGAATCTCATCAAAGTGTCTGTACTTGCCTTGTCTCTTTAGCGACTGCACAAAAATACTAATCTTGTTATCAGAAGAGTGGGGAAGTAGCGCTTTGGCGGTTTGCTTAAAAGCTGAGTCCTCATGCATTTTTCTCATCGTCCTGCCTCATGAAGGAGCCCTTATGCAGCAGCTGATTTTGCCCGATGGTGAGCCCATTGATGTGCATATTGAAGGTCAGGGGCAGCCCCTTGTTCTTCTTCATGGCTGGACGTCCGGCCCGCATATCTGGCTTCCGTTTTGTGATGAGTTGGCCAAGCACTTCAAGGTGTACGTCTGGCGCGCGCGCGGGCATCGACCGGAACCGCTCCATACCGGCACTGAAGTGACGCTGACCCAGCTGGCTAATGATCTGCACGCCATGCTGGAAATGCTCGATATCAAAAAGCCAATACTGGTCGGCCACTCCATGGGGGCTATGCTGACTTGGCAGTATCTGCGGCTTTACGGACAAGATCATCTCTCCGGCCTGCTCTGGGTCGACCAGTCACCCTGTTTGATGGTAAAGCCCGACTGGCCCTACAGCATCTACGGTCACTTCTCTGAGGAGATGAATCAGCAGCTGACTGAAGAAATGTATGTGGACTTTGCTGAGGCGGCGCTGCATCTAGCTGCCCGTGGCAGAAATGAAGTGATTACCGCCGCTTATAAGGCTGACAGCGAGCCGATTCGGCAGCTGCGTAACTACCTTAAAACCTTGTATGCACCAGCCCTGATTGAGCTTTGGCAGGATATGACCAGTCATGACTGGCGGGATGTTGTCGCTAATGTCACTTTGCCTGTTTCTTTACTGTACGGCGGCAAGAGTCAGTTTTATCCCATTGGCGTTGTCGATTATTTACAGGCGTTGTTGCCGCAGGCCCAGGCTCGCGTTTTTGACGAGGCGGACCATTCTCCGCAGATTTCGGCTCCCGCCCAGTTTTCGGAAGCCTTCGTGGAGCAGCTTCTTCGTATTCGCAATGAGGCAAGGACATCGCCCTGAAGCATGCCCCATAAACAAAAAAGCCCTGCAATGCAGGGCTTTTTTACAGGCATACCTTGTGTTCAGAGGCGACCTTCTTCGACGCCATGACAGGCGATGAGTCGCCCCTCAAGGGTCTGCAGAGGCGGCACTTCAGTAGTGCAGCGGTCATTGGCAAACTGGCAGCGTCCATGGAACGGGCAGCCGGAAGGTGGGTTTAGCGGCGAGGGGAGTTCACCGATCAGCTTGACCTTCTCAATACGCTTGCTGGGGTCGAGGCGTGGCGTCGAACTCAGCAAGGCGCGGGTATAAGGATGGCGGGGGTCTGCAAACAGGGTTTCGCTACTGCCTTTCTCAACGATCCGCCCCAGATACATCACCATGACTTCATCGGCAATGTGTTCAACCACGGACAAGTCGTGTGAGATAAAGATATAGCTGAGCCCAAGCTCTTCCTGCAGGTCCATCATGAGGTTCAGCACCTGTGCCTGAACAGAGACATCGAGTGCAGAGACCGGCTCATCCGCGACGACCAGACTTGGATTCATCATCAAGCCGCGAGCAATGGCGATACGCTGACGCTGTCCGCCGGAAAACATGTGCGGATAGCGATTGTAGTGCTCTTCCTTGAGGCCGACCTTGCGCATGATAGCCAGCGCTTTCTCCCGACGCTCGGATTTGGACAGCGTGGTATTGATCACCAGGGGTTCTTCCAGAATCGCGCCGACTTTCTGGCGAGGATTCAACGACCCGTAAGGGTTCTGGAAAATAATCTGAATCTTCTGGCGCAGCTTGGCGATGTCGGCCTTGGTGGCTCCCTGAACGGGCTGGCCATCCAATAATAGTTCACCATCGGTAGGCTGCTCGATCAGCGTCAGCAGCTTGGCCAGCGTGGATTTGCCGCAGCCAGACTCTCCCACAACCGCAAGCGTTTTACCGCGGGCAACGCTGAACGATACGCCATCCAAGGCTTTGACGGTGCCCTTCGGTTTAAAGGCGCCCAGACTCACTTCGTAATGACGCTTGAGATCCCGGGCTTCGAGTAATACTTGCTCGCTCATAGGCTTGGGCTCCCCTGATCATTAAGTGGGTAGAAACACTTCGCTTCGCGTCCGAGTTCGCCCTTGGACTCAAGCACCGGCTCCTCCTCCCGGCAGCGGTCGGTTGCATAAGGACAACGCGGATTCAGGAGACAGCCTTTGGGGCGGTCATACTTACCGGGAACGGTGCCAGGCAATGCCTGCAGACGGTCACTGTCCGACGCGTGTTCAGGCAATGAACGCAGTAACGCCTGGGTATAAGGATGACGGGGTGTGACAAAAAGCTTATCTGCCGGAGCGCTTTCCACGATCTGGCCGGCATACATCACCACGACCCTGTTTGCGACTTCCGCCACCAGGGCCAAATCGTGAGTGATGAGGATAAGCCCCATACCACGTTCTTTCTGGATGGTGATGAGCAAGTCGATAATCTGCGCCTGAATGGTGACATCCAGTGCTGTTGTCGGTTCATCGGCAATCAGCAGTCGCGGATTACAGGCAATGGCCATCGCGATCATCATACGCTGGCTCATCCCGCCCGAGAGCTGGTGCGGATAGTTATCGAAACGGTTCTCGGGTGCGGGAATACCCACCTGCTTCAGGAGTTCAATCGCACGAGCCTTGAGTACTTTTTTGCTGTCTTTGGTGTGCACCTTCAGCGCTTCAACGATCTGATAGCCCACCGTGAAACAGGGGTTCAGGGAGGTCATCGGATCCTGAAAGATCATGGCGATTTCATCACCGGTAATCTTGCGGCGGGCTTTTGCCGGCAGCTTCAGGAGTTTCTGTTCAGAGAATTTGAGTGACTCAGCGCTGACTTTTCCGGGGAAATCAATTAACCCCATGAGGGCCAGGGAGCTCACGCTCTTGCCTGAGCCTGACTCACCCACAATGCCTAATACTTCGCCTTCATCGACGGAGTAGCTGATGCGGTCCACGGCGCGAAAGGGATTATCTCCCTCGCCGAAAGTGACCGTCAGATTATCAATTTCAAGTAATGCCACGGTCGCTCCTTACTGCTTAAGCTTGGGATCAAGTGCATCACGCAGGCCATCACCCATCAGGTTGAAGGCCAGTACGGTCAGCAGAATCATCAGACCCGGGAAAGTCACCACCCACCAGGCGCGCTGCACAAACTGCAGAGCATCAGCCAGCATGGAACCCCATTCTGGTGTGGGTGGTTGAGCGCCCAGGCCCAAAAAGCCAAGGGCAGCAAGATCAAGCACGGCACTGGAAAAACCCAGTGTCGCCTGCACGATCAGTGGAGGCAGGCAGTTAGGTAGCAGTGTGACGAACATGAGCCGCATCGGACCTGCGCCAACGACGCGTGCAGAAGTGACGTAGTCACGACCCATTTCTGAGAGTGCCGCAGCACGTGCAAGTCGCACATAGTGGGGCAGCGCAACGATAGAAATCGCAATCGCGGAGTTAAACAGGCTTGGGCCAAGAATAGCGACGATGGCAATGGCCAGCAGCAGGCTGGGCAATGCCAGCATAATGTCGACCAGACGCATGATAGCCACTTCCAGCGCGCCCCGGAAAAAGGCGGCGAGAAGGCCAAGTACGATTCCCAGACTCAATGAAATGGCTACGGCAGAGATCCCGATCAGCAAGGACAAGCGGGCGCCGTAAATCAGTCGCGAAAGAATATCGCGGCCAACATCATCGGTGCCCAGCAGAAAGCGCATGCTGCCTCCATCCTGCCACGCAGGCGGTTGCAGCAGGGCGTCACGGAACTGCTCAAAAGGCGAGTGCGGAGCAATCAGCTCGGCAAATATCGCCAGCAGAATTATCAGGGCAATGAAAATCAGTCCGGCCAGCGCACCTTTGTTAGTGCGAAAGTACTGCCAGAACTCGCGAAGCGGCGAGGGCGGCTGATTATTCATTTCCTCGGTCGAGGGTAATGTTGTTTCACTCATCAGCTGATCTCGTTATTTGTTATGACGAATACGCGGGTTGACCACGCCATAAAGAATGTCGACAAGCAGGTTCACCACAATGATCAGGGTCGCGACGATAAGAATCCCGCCCTGAACCACGGGGTAGTCGCGTCGGTGAATTGCTTCGATCAGCCATTTGCCCACACCCGGCCAGGCAAAAATGGTTTCTGTCAGAATGGCTCCCGCCAGTAGGGTGCCGATCTGCAGACCGATAACGGTAATGACCGGAATCAACGCATTACGCAGGGCATGAATGAAGATCACCCGCTTGGGTGCCAGGCCTTTTGCCCGGGCGGTTCGGATATAGTCTTCACCCAGCACCTCAAGCATGGCGGAGCGGGTCATGCGAGCGATAACCGCCAGGGGAATCGTACCAAGCACAATGCTGGGCAGAATCAAGTGGCTGAGCGCAGAGAGAAAGGCGCCTTTCTCATCACTGAGCAAGGAGTCGATCAGCATAAAACCGGTTACGTTATCGACCCAGTAGGTGACATCCATACGTCCGGAGACGGGCGTCCAGCCAAGGCCTACAGAGAAAATAAGCATCAGTAGCAGAGCCCACCAGAAGATAGGCATGGAGTAGCCTGTCAGTGAGATGGTCATCACGCTGTGATCAAAGATCGAGCCGCGTTTCACTGCGGCAAGAATGCCGGCAGGTAAGCCGATAATGATCGCGAACAGCGTGGCGCAAAGAGCCAGTTCAACGGTCGCAGGGAAGAGTGTCAGAAACTCGTTCAGCACCGAGTCACGGGTGCTGATGGAAGTGCCAAGATCGCCGTGCAGGATACCGACGATGTAATGCAGATACTGGATATAAATAGGCTTATCCAGCCCAAGCTGGGCGAGCAATTCAGCATGGCGCTCCGGGGAAACCCCGCGTTCGCCTGCCAGCAGCTCGATGGGATCCCCGGGAATCAGGTGGATCAGAGAAAAGGTCAAAAGCGTGATCCCGATAAAGGTGGGTACCACCAATAACAGGCGCTTCAGGATAAATTGCAGCATAGGTTTATCCGACTGATATAGCGTGGATGTTCGTTAATCAGTGCACAGAACGTGGGTAACGTCATACCGTCGTGCAGTGTTCATCCCTGGAGAAAGGCTGCCGGGCAGGTGATGCCGCAAAAGCAGTCTTTTTAGATAACAGAAAGGCATGACAAGAACTGCCATGCCTTTCCTGAAGCATCGAAATTACTCGACGCTTACGCCGTAGAAGATGTGACCGCCGAATGGGTCAATCTTGTAGTTTTTCACTTCCTTACGGATAGGCTCGAAAACCAAGGAGTGGGCGATGGTTGCCCAAGGCGCTTCTTTCTTGAAGACGACCTGAGCCTGTTTGTAGAGCTCTGCACGCTTGGACTGATCAGAAACCTGTTTAGCCTGATTGATCAAATCATCAAAGTCCTTGTTACACCACTGTGAACGGTTGGAACCGCCTACAGCAGCACAACCAAGCAGTACGCTCAGGAAGTTGTCAGGGTCACCATTGTCACCGGTCCAGCCCAGCATGAAGGCATCCTGCTCACCGTCTTTGGTACGTTTGAGGTATTCACCCCATTCGTAGCTGACGATCTGCGCTTTAACACCGATTTTTGCCCAGTCTGCCTGAATCATCTCAGCCATACGGCGAGCGTTCGGGTTGTAGGGGCGCTGAACAGGCATTGCCCAGATAGTGGTTTCAAAACCATCAGGATAGCCAGCTTCAGCCAGCATTTTCTTCGCCAGTTCAGGATCGTAAGGATCATCCTTCACGTCATCGTTGTAAGACCAGATAGTTGGCGGAATAGGGTTCTTGGCGACCTGACCTGCACCCTGATAAACCGCTTCCATAATGGCTTCTTTGTTAATCGCAGCATTCAGTGCTTTACGGACTTCGGTTTTCTGTAGCGGACCTTTCTTGGTGTTGTAACCCAGATAGCCAACATTCAGACCTGGCTTGCTCATCAGGTTGATATTGGGGTCGTCTTTCATCGCTGCCAGATCCGCAGGGTTTGGATAAGGCATCACCTGACATTCACCCGCTTTCAACTTGGCGTAACGCACGGAGGCATCGGGAGTGATAGAGAAAATCAGCTTGTCGATCTGAGGTGCACCTTTCCAATAATCCTTGTTACCCACGTAGCGGATAACGGAGTCCTTCTGGTACTGAACCATCTGGAAGGGGCCGGTACCGATCGGATTGCTGTCCACTTTCTCAGGAGTTCCGGCTTTCATCATCTTGTCCGCATACTCTTTGGACATGATGGAAGCGAAGTCCATGGCAATATCAGCGAGGAAAGGTGCTTCAGGACGTGTTAGGGTGAACTTGACGGTGTAATCATCGATTTTATCGATAGATTTCAGCAGGTTACCCATATCCATGGCGTCGAAGTACTCGTAAGTACCGTTGGAAACGCTATGGTAGGGGTTGTCTTTCTTCCACTGGCGCTCAAAAGAGAAGATGACGTCATCGGCGTCAAAGTCACGGGTGGGTTTAAAGTCCTTGGAGGACTGGAACTTCACTCCTTTACGTAGGTGGAAGGTATAGACCGTGCCATCGTCGGAGATGTCCCAGCTTTCAGCGAGCCCGGGTTCAATTTCGGTGGTTCCGCGTTTGAATTCGACCAGTTTGTCAAAGATGTTCTTTGAAGTAGCGTCAAATGTGGTCCCGGAGGTGTAAAACTGTGGGTTAAAACCTTCGGGGCTACCTTCAGAACAGTAAACCAGTGTCGAAGCCTGAACGGCTGAGGCCATGGCGGCAGCCAGAGCAGTGGCTGCGAATACGGCTAAACCTCGCTTCATTGTGATACTCCTTGGTCAAACAGGATGGCTGTTTTAGTAGGGTAAGAACTGTTTTTATAGTCTTAAGGCATGCCGATAGCAGGATGCGTTTTTCTTGTTGTAGTGTCGCGGATAAGATCACGATGGTTGAAGATACTAGACAGAGTGATCGGGTTTTGTAAACACTTAACCGAAAAACGTTCAGGTACGACGGCTTAGTATCGTTTGATGCCCTTAGTGGGTTTAGTTGGAAATGAGGTGGTATGCAAGTAGCTCTTCCCTGGCCCTGGATTATTTTGGCGGTGGGTCTGTTTATTACCGGCGGTTTGCTGGGTTTGGGTATGGAGCGCTATCGCCGCCGTCAGGAAATCGATGCACTGCAGAGCGAGGTGGGTCTGGCCCGGCAGCAGGCGAGCTATACCGCCCAGCAGGCCGATACGCTACTGCAGGAAAAGCGTGTGCTTCAGGACTATCGGGAGCAGGTACAACGGGAACTTCGCGAAAAAGGTGAGCGGATTGTGGTGTTGCAAAGCGACAGGCAACGGCTGGCTGATGCACTGGATGAAGCCCGGGAGCAAGTCGCGGATTACAAGGATCACCATGAGGTGCTGCAGCGTCGCCAGTCTGATCTGAATTCTGAACTGGCGACGGCAACTGAACGATTACGTTACCTTTCTGCGCTGGAAATTCAGCAAGACAAGCTGCGTGAGGATCATGAAGTTTTGCAGTCCGAACATGCCCATTTGCAGGCAGCTTTTCAGGAGATGCAAGCGACGAGGCAGCTACAGGAAAGCCAGTATCAGGAAAAGATTCAATTACTTGAGCGTACCGAAGCACGGTTAAGTCAGCAGTTTGAACACCTGGCTCAGAAGATTTTCACTGCCAGTCAGGAGCAGGCCAGCGTCCAGCATAAATCGCAGCTTGATTCGGTGTTGGCTCCTTTTAAGGAGCAACTGAGTGATTTCCGCCGACAAGTGCAGGACACCTACGAAAAGGAAACGGTTGAGCGCCGTAGTCTGAAATCAGAAATTTCTGCGCTGAAGGAGCTTAATTCCCGCATGAGTGAGGAGGCGCTCAACCTGACACGGGCCCTCAAAGGCGATAAGAAGCTTCAGGGTAACTGGGGGGAGATGATTCTCTCCCGCGTATTGAGTGAGTCCGGGCTGCGGGAAGGGCATGAGTATCACACGCAGGTCTCGCTTAAGAATGCGGAAGGTAAGGTCTATCAGCCGGATGTGATTGTGCATTTACCGGATGAGAAAGACATTATTATCGACTCCAAGGTGTCGCTCATGGATTACGAGCGCTACCACACTCAGGACAGTGAGCTGGTCAAGGCGGATGCGCTCAAGCGGCACTGTCAGGCGCTTCGAAACCACATCAAAGGCTTAAGTGCCAAGCAGTATCAGAATCTGGAAGGTCTGCGTACGCTGGATTATGTACTGATGTTCATCCCTATCGAATCCGCGTTTATGGTGGCCATCGAGCAGGAGCCTGAGATTTTCCAATACGGTCTTGAGCACAATATTCTGTTGGTCAGCCCTACGAATCTACTTGTGGTTCTGCGGACCATTAATCACATCTGGCAATACGAAAAACAGAATCGCAATGCGCAGGTTATTGCCGCTCAGGCGGCAGATCTCTACGACAAGTTGCGTGGCTTTGCTGAAGATATGCTCAGGCTCGGGCAGGAGTTGGAGCAAGGGCAGGCGGCTTATCACCGGGCCATGAACAAATTCTCTGAAGGGAGGGGGAATATCGTTTCTCGTGCGCAAAGATTTGTGACTCTGGGAGCCAAGCCTAGCCGCCTAATGCCTACTTCTTTGCTGGAACAGTCTGAACTTGATGCTTTCAATGAAGACAGTGTTGAGGAAGACAGTGATCCTTCATTATCAGATAAGCCTGCTGATGAGCAGATATCGGCAAATACCTGACATTAAAGTCAGTCAGAATGCTTTCTCAGTGGACGTGGGGTAATAGTTTGTAAATACGTTCAAATTTAGAACGTGCTACATTTTTACTTCCCTGAAAACTTTCCTATCCGGCGCGAAATAACCTGATTAAGCGGGTATTTCGCACTTTAATCAGTTTTATTCTTAAGCCTTTTGCAAGGACGTCATGGCCACTTTTTCACTCCTGTTTATTGGCGCATTGCTGATTTCACTGAGCATTTTGCTCAGTCCGCTCTCTAATCGTATCGGCATGCCGGTGCTGCTGATATTTCTGGTCGTAGGTATGCTGGCCGGTGAGGATGGCATTGGTGGCATCCAGTTCAATGACGTCGATATGGCGTTCCTGATAGGTAACCTCGCGCTGGCAGTCATTCTGCTGGATGGTGGTATGAGAACCCGTGTGAGGACGTTTCGCGTAGGGCTAAAACCTGCCTTATCCCTTGCGACGCTTGGCGTTGCGATTACAGCCGCTATCACCGGTATCGCTGCCATGTGGGTTTTTGGACTCGATCTTCTGACAGGCTTGCTGGTCGGTACGATGGTAGCGTCAACGGATGCGGCGGCTGTGTTTTCCTTGCTGCAGGGGAAAGGGCTCAATATCAACGAACGTGTCGCGGCGACATTGGAAATTGAGTCCGGTAGCAACGATCCCATGGCCATCTTTCTGACGCTTTTGCTGATTCAATTGATCAGCAGTGCCGATCAGGCCCATGGAATGTGGCTTGAAGGTGCTCTTCTTTTTGTAAAGCAGTTCGGCATCGGTGTGGTTGCTGGTGGCTTGGGCGGCTTATTACTCTCCACCCTCATTCGAAAATCAACGCTGACACTGGCATTTTATCCCCTGCTGATGACGGCCGGAGGGCTGATGGTTTTTGCTGGCACTAATGAACTCGGTGGCAGCGGCTTTCTGGCGATTTATCTGGCCGGTGTGGTGGTTGGCAATCGTCGTTTGAAGGTGCTCAACGATATCCTTCAGGTACATGATGGCTTGGCCTGGCTCGCGCAACTGGTGCTATTCCTGATGCTGGGTATGCTGGTGACGCCCTCGAATCTTTTGATAGTGGCTCCGGGGACGCTGTTAATTGCGCTGATTCTCACCTTTGTTGCTCGCCCGATAGCCACCTGGTTATCACTGATGCCTTTTCGTTTTCGCTGGAAAGAGCAGCTTTTTATCTCCTGGGTGGGGCTTCGCGGCGCGGTGCCCATCGTGCTGGCGTTATTTCCGTTCATGGCGGGGATCAACGAAGCCTATCTGATCTTCAATGTCGCTTTTGTTGTTGTGCTGTTTTCACTCATTTTACAAGGCAGCTCACTTGCCTGGGTTGCCCGACGCCTGGGCTTGGAGGTGCCAGTGAGTTTGAGGCCACTTCGCACCTATCCTCTTGATGTCGCGGGGGCTGGTGACCATGAACTCTATCTTTACCGTCTTGAAGGTAAACGTTGGCAAGTGCCGGTGTATTTGCAGGAAATCCTGCGCATTAAAGGGGTTAATGTTACCGGGGTATTCCGTGAAGGAAGCTTCATGCAACCTGAACCGAATCTGACATTGAAAGAGCGTGATGTGGTTTCTCTGGTGATGTTGCCCGCGGATCTTGAACAAGTCAGTGAGCGCCTGAGTGTCGAGCAGCGCTCCGAGCATTTGCAGGATGTCGGGTTCTTTGGCGAGTTCGTACTCAATGGCGATGTGACCGTCGCAGAGCTCAAACAGGCTTACGGCGTTACGATTCCTGACGAGAGTCCTGAGCAGACATTGTCTGACTGTCTTAAGCATCATTGCCGTGGCCAGCCGGTGGTGGGCGATAAGCTGGAGCTTGAGACGTTGACGCTGGTGGTAAAACGCGCCTCTGGTAAAGATGTTCAGCTGGTCGGCATAAAACTGAAAAACTAGCCTATAAAAAGTAAAGGAGTTTCGATGCGACGTATTGCACCTCTTTCATTACTGCTGGTATTGGGTATGTCGAATACATGGGCGAAGGATGAAATTATCGGTAGCCAGGCGCCTGCGGCAGAGCAACCAGGTAATTTTATGGACGGTAAGGTTGGACAATGGAGCCAAAAGCGTCTGGCCAATGGTGACTCATTCGAGCTGGTTGAGCATGTTGCTGGTGAGCCTTGGGCTGGATGCTTCCAGTTGGCGCCTGATGATAAGAAAATTTCTGATGGTCATCGGGCTGAACTTCGTGACCTGTACGTTGCTGATCAGAATGAGCGTGTTGAGTATGACTTCAGCACTTATATTCCCTCTAAAAGTGGCTTTGATGGTGCGCCTCGAACGGTTCTTGCGCAGTGGCATGACCGTAAAACCAATGATCGGCCATCTCAGCGTCCGCCTCTGTCGCTGCGCGTTGTTGATAACGAGTTGTGGCTGATTCTCTGGAATGATCAGATCTGGGCTGAGCAAGGTCAGGATGGCCCCGGGGTTGTGCTCTTAAAAGAGTCTCTGGTGAAAGACCAATGGCTGCACCAGCGTTACCGTATTCAATGGAGTGCCAACGATGAAGGGCGTGTTGAGGTGTGGTGGAATGACAAGCGTGTGCTCGATTATCACGGCCCTGTTGGCTATGAAAAAGACCAGACTCAGGGGTATTTCAAGTTTGGTGTTTACACCACTCATGCACTCGATCGCTCCCTCGAAGTCTGTCATACAGGTTTTCAGCGTAGCGGTTGGTAGATCATTCTCATCGAGTTTCATACTCAATAAGGATTAGGTCGTGGAAAGTACGATGGATCCCATCTTCTGGGTGTTGGTGGGGCTTTCGTTCCTCGGCTCCTTCATTAGCGCCTCTGTCGGTATCGGTGGCGGCACGCTACTTATCGCTGTGATGGCGAATCTTCTTCCTCCTCAGGTGCTTATTCCCGTCCATGGGTGGGTGCAGCTAGGCTCCAATGCGAACCGTGCCTGGATGCTGAGAAAGCATGTCGATTGGCCAGTTATTCGCTGGTTTCTGTTAGGGCTGATTCCAGGAGCGGCACTAGGGGTGGGGCTTTCGCTGGCTTTACCTGTTTCGTGGCTTCAGATTGTGCTGGCGGGCTTCATTCTCTATCTGAGCTGGGGGCCTAAACTGGCTATGGCAAAACTGCCGGGTTGGGGAGTTAGCGTAGGCGCTGCTGTCACCACTTTTCTGAGCTTTCTTGTCGGAGCAACAGGTCCATTGGTGGCTGCATTTATCCAAAAGCGTTATCTGGAGCGCCAAGTCGCAGTAGCTACCTTTTCTTCAGCGATGGTTCTTCAGCATTTGAGTAAAGGCGTTGGCTTTGAGTTGGGTGGTTTCTCACTACAGGCTTGGTTGCCATTGATTATGGCGATGATTGCCGCCGGGGCATTAGGAACCTGGATGGGGCTTAGGCTGCTACTTAAGATGAATAACGAACGCTTCCAATTTTTATTCAGGGCAGCGATTACCCTTCTGGCGTTACGGCTTTTGTGGCAGGGGATTGGTGGGCTATAAAAAGAATTAACAGATATAAAAAAACCGCCATCAGGCGGTTTTTTTATAGAGAGGCGTTGCTTAACCAAGCATCGCCAACGTTGCAACTGGGGCACTAGGCTCAAAGTCGATAGCCATCATCACGCTAAGGGCAGTGATGGTAACAATTGAAAGCACAAACACTTTACGTGCCCAGACGCGGTCATCAACACTTTCCTTGTAACCAGTCAGGGCCATTCCCAGCCACCACAGGCTGGTAGCGCAGGCTACAACCAGATAGCCAAAGCCTACATAACCGCTGATTGCCAGCAGCAAAGTTGCCAATGCAAAAGCCAGAATCCAGAGGACGATATGCAGCTTGGCTTTCACAATGCCTTCGATCACGGGTAAAACCGGGATATTAGCCGCTTCATAGTCTTTAAAACGGAAAATAGCGATGGCATAGGAGTGGGGCATCTGCCACAGCGCAAACATCAGCAGCAGGATAGCTGCGCCAGTGTCAAACTGACCTGCAACCGCACAGTAACCCACAACAGGAGGGACTGCGCCGGATAAACTTCCTACCAGCGTGCCGTAGACAGAGCGGCGTTTCATATAAAGGCTGTAGACGACAACGTAGATAAAGAAGCCGAAAGCAGCAAAGAAAACGGTGACAGGATTCGTGAAGGCGATTAACAAGGCAAAGCCAATCAGGCCAAGAACGATACCATGAGTGAGCGCAGCCATGGTGGACATAGCGCCTGTTACCGTCACGCGGTTACGGGTTCGCTCCATTTTGGAGTCGATATCACGGTCGATGCAGTTATTGATGGCACAACCGGAAGCGACGATCAAAGACAGGCCAATGACCGTTGCTAGAAACAGGGGAAAGTCGATATGTCCCTTGGAGGCAAGGAAGAAGCCACCGGCGACGGAAATCAGGTTCCCGAAAATAATGCCGGGTTTGGTAACCAGGAGATACCGCTTAATCATTGGAGAGTTCACATCGTTGGAAGTAAGAAAACGGAAAGCAGGGCAGGAACCCTGCTTTCCGGAGTTTCATCAGAGCATCATGTTGATGGTCATGTTGTACATGATCCATACGGTGCCACCGATCAGGATGGCAACAATCAGCAATGTGAAGATGAAGGCCATGTTGTTCCAGCTGGCCTCAGAGCTACCCATGTGCAGGAAGCAAATCAGCTGAACCAGAATCTGGGCAATACCCAGAATCAACATGACCGCCAGTGCTGTTGCCGGAGTCGCCAGTGATGGATACATCACCAGAACAAACGGCACGATGGTCAGGACGATAGACAGAATAAAGCCGTTCAAATACGACTTGAAGCTGCCATGACTTTCACCTGCTGCGGTGTGGTTGGAATGATTGCTCATTACATCGCTCCCATCAGGTAAACAACGGTAAATACGCAGATCCAGACAATATCCAGGAAGTGCCAGAACAAGCTCAGGCACTGCAGACGGGTATTGTTAGTATCGGTCAGACCTTTTTTGCTGATCTGGAAGATCAGCAGCAGCATCCAGAGGATACCGCAGGTCACGTGCAGACCGTGGGTGCCGACTAGCGTAAAGAAGGACGACAGGAAGGCGCTCTTGTCAGGGCCAAAACCTTCCAGGATCAGGTGATGGAATTCATAAACTTCCATACCCACGAAGCCCATACCCAGCAGTGCGGTAACGATTAGCCAATTCACCACGCCGGCTTTATTGCCTTTGTGCATGGCCAGCATTGCCAGACCGCTGGTGAAGGAGCTGATCAGCAGCAGGAAGGTTTCGACCAGCACGAAAGGCAGTTCGAAGATTTCCTTGCCATCAGGACCATCTGCAACGTGAGTGTGAAGGACCGCATACGTCGCGAACAGGGTCGCGAAGATGATGAGGTCAGTCATGATGTAGATCCAGAAGCCGAAGACTTTCATCGCTCCGGCATCGTGGTGCCCATGGTCTCCATGGGCGTCGTGATGCATTGCTTGACTAGACATAGAGATCAAACCTGGCTTGCAAGATTGTTGTCACGGCCATGCTTGTCGAGCAGGTCGTGGTGAGCATTCTCGATACGCGCCACTTCTTCAACAGGAACGTAGTAATCAATGTCGTCATTGAAAGAACGTACGATCATGGAAGCAATGGTGCCCAGCAGGCCCAGTCCTACCATCCACCAGATGTACCAGACGAGACCAAAGCCAAACAGCAGGCTGAATACGCCGATAGCGACGCCAGCACCAGTGTTCTTAGGCATATGGATTTTCTCGAAAGAAGCAGGACGCTTGTGAGCCAGACCTTTTTCTTTCATATCCCAGTAGGCATCCAGATCTTCAACTTTAGGATCGTGAGCAAAGTTGTAGAACGGAGGTGGAGAAGAGATAGACCATTCCAGAGTACGGGCATTCCAGGGATCACCAGTCAGATCCAGGTTCTGCTTGCGATCACGGAAGGAAACAAACAGCTGTACCAGCTGGCAAATGATACCTGCCAGAATGATGAAGGCACCAACCGCTGCAACCATCAGCCATGGAGTCCAGTCTGGGTTGTTGTAATGGTTAAGACGACGAGTCATACCCATGAAGCCCAGAACGTACAGTGGAACGAAAGCAACGTAGTAGCCGATCAGCCAGCACCAGAAAGCGCCTTTGCCCCATTTTTCGTTCAGGGTGAAACCAAAGGCTTTCGGGAACCAGTAAGCAAAACCTGCCAGATAGCCGAAGACCACGCCGCCGATGATGACGTTATGGAAGTGAGCAATCAGGAACAGGGAGTTATGCAGCAGGAAGTCAGCACCAGGCACAGACATCAGAACGCCGGTCATACCACCGATAGAGAAGGTGATGATGAAGCCCAGAGTCCACATGACTGGGGAGGTAAACTGAACACGGCCGCGATACATGGTAAACAGCCAGTTGAAGATCTTAACCCCGGTTGGGATAGAGATGATCATGGTGGCGATACCGAAGAAGGCGTTGACGTTCGCGCCAGAACCCATGGTAAAGAAGTGGTGCAACCAAACGACGAAGGACAGTACGGCGATCGCCATGGTCGCATAAACCATGGAGGTGTAACCGAACAAACGTTTGCCGGAGAAGGTTGAGATAACTTCAGAGAAAATACCGAAGGCAGGCAAAATCAGGATGTAAACCTCGGGGTGACCCCAGGCCCAGATCAGGTTGACGTACAACATGGGATCCCCACCAGCAGTATTGGTGAAGAAGTGCATGTCGAAGTAACGGTCAGCAGTCAGAAGTGCCAGTGCCACGGTCAGGATAGGGAAGGCACCCATGATGATGATGTTGGTACAGAAAGCAGTCCAGGTGAAGACAGGCATCTGCATCATCTTCATGCCAGGAGCACGCATTTTCAGAATGGTCACGAAGAAGTTGATACCGGTCAAAGTCGTACCGATACCGGATATCTGAAGTGCCCATATGTAGTAGTCAACACCAACCCCCGGACTGTACGTCGATTCGGACAGTGGTGGGTAGGCCAGCCAGCCAGTCTTGGCGAATTCACCAATACCCAGAGACAGGTTAACCAGGACCACACCAACCACGAACAACCAGAAACTCACAGAGTTCAGGAAGGGGAAGGCAACGTCACGGGCACCAATCTGCAAAGGTACAACTACGTTCATCAGACCAATCATGAATGGCATCGCCATGAACATGATCATGATTACACCGTGGGCGGTGAAGATCTGATCGTAGTGGTGAGGTGGCAGATAGCCGGTTGCTCCGTCATGGGCGACCGCTAGCTGGGTTCGCATCATGATCGCATCGGCAAAGCCACGGATAAGCATCAGCATCGCTACAACGATGTACATGACACCAATTTTCTTGTGGTCAACGCTGGTGAGCCATTCGGTCCACAGGTAGCCCCACTTTTTGAACTTGGTCAGGGCTGCAACCAGCGCCAGACCAGCAAGGATGATGACGCTGACAGTCACTACAATGATGGGTTCATGGTAGGGAATGTCGTTTAGAGTTAGTTTTCCAAACATGTTTATTCCTCAGAAGCCGCAGTTTCTTTTTCTTCTGATGCCTCTACATGTCCTGCAGTGTGACCTTCACCACCGATACTGTGGCTATGACCAAAAGAAGTCAGGATTTGGGTGTAGAGGTTGGGTTTGACGTTGGAGTACAGCGTCACAGCGTGATCTTCACTAGGCTCTTCGAGGGCTTCAAAAGTAGCCTGATCAAGAACCTGAGAAGATGCTTTCACTTTCTCAACCCAAGCGTTGAAGTCTCCATCAGTCATAGCTTCGGCATCAAAGTGCATGCCGGAGAAACCGCCACCGCTGTAGTTGGCAGAAATACCCAGGTAGTTACCTGGCTCGTCTGCCATCAGATGCAGTTTGGTGTTCATGCCCGCCATGGAATAAATCTGGCTGCCAAGCTGTGGGATGAAGAAGGCGTTCATTACCGTGGAGGAAGTCACATCAAACGCAACAGGGGTATCCACAGGGAATGCCAGTTTGTTGACGGTTGCAATGTGCAGGTCCGGGTAAATGAACAACCACTTCCAATCCATTGAAACAACCTGCACGCGTACAGGCTCTTTATTGGAGGCTAGTGGTTTGTAGGGATCCAGCTCATGTGTGGTTTTCCAGGTGATCGTTGCCAGGATGGCAATGATGATACATGGAACCAGCCATACGACGGCTTCGATGGCATTGGAGTGAGACCACTTAGGAGCATAGGTAGCGTTCTTGTTGCTGGCACGGTATTTCCAGGCGAACGCGATGGTCATAATAATAACGGGGATGACCACAATCAGCATGAGCCATGTGGCAGTAAGAATGAGCGATTTCTCGCTATGGCCGATGGGGCCTTTGGGGTTCATCAGCACAAGTTTGTCGCAGCCGCTGAGTAACAGCGCAGCGATCAAGCCAAATGCCTTGACCATGCTAAGACAAATTTTTTTTTTCATCTCACAGCCTCATTACCTCACATTATGTAATGTCAGAATTGGAACTTGGGTTTAGGGATTGGAAACTGGTTATGGTTATAGATGGTAGACCCGGTTGCTGCTAGTTGGCATTGATTGAGATAAGGCCACTCCCGCTACTTTTGTGTCGTACCAAGTCCAGGTTGGTACCTTGGGAGTGAGAAACCTTGCCAGAAGCTGAGGGAACAGCCAGGAGAGGTTAGAACGCTCCACCATCCATATATTTCGATGGGCAATATAGTACTCGAAAGACTGAAACTAGTTGATATTTTCTATAGGGATTGAAAAAAGTATCCTTAAATTGTCCTATATATTTACACATTTTGGTGTTTTTTGTGCGTGCTACATGCTCGCTGCTATCTCAATGCTAATAAATAGGAACGCTCAGCCCGCACAGGTGTAACTTCAATAAAAGCAAGGCTCTAGCATGAGCCTGAGGTTTCTGCGAAAAAGTAGTGAGTCAGGAAAAATGTTTCTATCCTTGGGTTCCTTCGCTGACGGAATGGCTGAAATAAATTCAGCGAAATATGCATTCGGACTGCAAGCCTGTGCTCCAACTGTGTTGGCTTATCAGTGCTTCCAAGCACATCTTTGGGTGGGGGCGTTAGATCTTAAACACAAAAGGCCCGTTTTGGCGGGCCTTTGTTCTATTACTCGCTAGCGAGTTATTCAAGATTGGGGTTGCAGTGAGTTTATTTTGCTTAGTGTGAAGCTACTCAGAAAACTGCGGTTATCAGTATCGTGAATCTGGCTTGGCAGGTGTCTGACGATATTCATGGGCATCAGGCTCAAAGAAAGCAGATGCAATAATCAAAGCAAGAACAACTTGAGAGCCAATCAGCAATGCTGCATAAATCATGGCAACCTCCTACACGCGACTTCAGTGAACCACCAAGGGCTGAGCTATTCCATTAAGTTCAGTTTGAGTGGCGTTTCTACTCGATAAATTCCTTCCTTGAAGTGACCTTAGCAAAATATGATCGCTTGCCAATGCCCTCAAAGTAGTAAATTGTGAGCTGAAAAGCGTTTTTTGTTATTTATTTGTTGTTTTATGTTTCTTCTTCCATTTGGGCGCCAGCCAGTCACTTAATGATGCCGGTCACGATGCAGTCATTGAGTGTTCTGGTTAATTCCTCGGTATCGAGTTTTTCTTGGCTGATCAGTTCAATCCGGGAGTCTTGGCGCCAGGCTTGTTTGAAATAGTCCAATTCTGAACGAAGCTGATTGAAGAAAACCCAGGCGCTACCAATACGCACGATTCCTTTGACGCGCTCGGCGTGGTGAAGTTCCCCAAGCCATGCTTCCAGCTTCTCAAAATCAAACACAGAGTCCGCAGGAAATTGCCATCCAAGGTAGCTAAAGCCATTTGCCTGTGAGGTGTAACGTTTCATCTCCTGAGGCTGGCTTTCTGTTGTCTGGTGAGTCATTACCAAGGCAGGTGTGCGATTCAGCGGTTTCTCTGAAGCAATCATGGGTGTGAATGCAGGCATGGTGATGTGATCTGGTGCGCGGTCTGACAGCGGGGTCTGCAGCTTGAGTGATGCGATACTGATATCGTGCTTGGTGCTTCTAAGAACTTTTGCTTTTGCGGGATACATCTGGGCCACACTTTCTGCGGCAAGTTCGATCAAATCCACAGGGGCTGTATCGCATTTACTAATGACTACGGTATCGGCAATCGCTAGCTGGTCTTGGAACAGGGGGTGTGAAAGCACCTCTTCACGCGCCAGGTTGCGTGGGTCCAGCAGGCAGATAATCGTCTCAAGTCGGATAACCTTGGCGTAGGGTGGCGATTTCAGTACGTCGACAATCCCTTCCGGATGGCCAAGTCCTGTGGGCTCTATGATCAGTCGATCCGGTTTGGCGATTTTGAGAAATTGAGCCAGCCCGGTCCGAAATGCCGCTCCCATCGCACAGCACATACAGCCGCCGGGTAATTCCTTAACCGCAATATCCTCTCCAGCGGAAAATGCAGCCTGATCCACCCCCATCTCGCCAAACTCATTCACCATAATAGCCCAGCGCTCAGACTCGGGCTTTTGGCTGAGCAGATGGTTGATCAGTGTCGTTTTGCCGCTGCCCAAAAAGCCTGTGATTAAATAGGTGGGAATATCGTGCAACATGAAAATCTCTTTAAATGGCTAGCTCACTGAAAGAGCTTAAGGAAATTGTCGCGGGCCAGTCCTTTTGCCACACCATCAGGTAATGCATCGAGAAAGGGGCTATAGCTTTGCAGGGTTTGCCCCTGGCTGGTGAAATAGCCGATGAGGTCAGAGCCAATAAAAAATCGGCTGGGATACTTTTTAACCAGCTTAACCCACTCAGCGCGTGGCTTATTATTGCTATCCAGTAGATAGGGGTGCAGAACAGTCCAGGAAAGATCGATATAAAGATTGGTGTTTTTTGCCAGAAGCTGGTCCAGCGTGCCAGCAAGGTAGGGCAGATACTGTTGTCGGTTAATCGCATCACTGGTGCCTGCATGTGCCCAGATAATTTTGGTCGAACGATTATGGGCTAATGCTGCTTCAAGCTCTCCCAGATAGATCGGGGTTTTCTCATAGTTTGCAGTGATGTTGCTATGAAGCAGAACGGGCAGGTGATGTTTTGCTGCCAGATCATAAACACGTTGCATAGCCAGACTGTTTGCTCGTGGAGTTTCACCATAAGTAAGCGCTGTCAGATCATCATGGCGAAGCAGAACTTCACCAATGCCTTTCCAGAGCCCCGGGTACCAATTGAGCATACGTTCAATATGGTCAACGGCATTGCGATCCGACGGATTGAACCCGCTGATAAAGGGATAAAAACGCTGCTGCTGTTTTTTGGGTAGAGCTTCGAGCGCTCGCCCGACAATGTCGTCGGTTGCGCTGTACCAGTACAGTCTGGCGTCATCAGCCATCATGTACAGGGGTTTTTTTGGGGCATGCTCATCCCATTTCTTGGTCACCGGCAGACCTGACAGCATGGCGTAATCTATGCCTGCATTATCCATTTCTCGAAGAAGCTCTGCGGTGCCCTGACTATGTTGCAGAAAGTCTACAAAGTGGAGATGGCTGTCGGTGTAGTGATAAGTACGGGCGTCAGCGCTCGGAATACACAGCGTCAGTAAGACGGATAAAGCAACTGTGGCGAGAGTCTTGCTGCCTGGAGCGAGTTTCTGATGTTGTGACAGGGTGCGCCGAGAAAAATCTGAAGCCTGCATGCTGGAGTCTTCCAAAGATGAAGTGGCTACCATAGACAATCTTGAGGTCTGACTAAAGTATAGTGCGCTGAATTCTGTCGATTTCTCTGATCAATATCTGCAACAGCCTGCGCTTTTGTACATGTTTCTTGCCTGGTCGTCGTCTTCGTGACATGGCTCATGTCGTGTTGCCTGAATTCGATGCAACTGGAAACCTAAATCCGGTGTGATCTCCCCCATGTTGATTGCTAACGGCAATGCTTAAAAGGCTGCCGAGGATACTTATCAAGGGGGTTCTATGAATACTCAGGAACGACAGCTGATTGACCATCTTTTCGAGCGACTGAAAAAAGCCTCAGAGCAATCTCCCTACCGCGACGATGCTGCCGAGCAGAAGATTAATCAGCATCTCTCATCACAGGGGCATGCCGGCTACTACATGACGCAAGTCTTGCTGGTGCAAGAAGAAACGCTCAAGCAGGCGCAAGCCAAAATTGCGGAGCTGGAGCAGCAACTGCAGGAGCGCCCCAAAGAGCAGGGTGGGTTTTTATCGGGTCTCTTTGGTTTGAATGCCGGGCAGCCTTCAGCAAGCCAGAATGCCGCGAGTCCTTCGCAGGGCGCGGCAAACGCATCAAGCAATGCCTGGGGGAGACCAACCCCGGCTCCTGCTTATCAGCCAGGTGCAGAGTCTGCCGGTCAAAGCGCTTTTGGTCGTGGAGGATTTGGAAAAGGTGCAGGTGGCAGCTTTCTCGGTGGTGCCTTACAGACCGCCGCGGGTGTGGCAGGGGGGATGTTGCTGGCAGAGAGCTTAGGTGGGCTTTTTGGTCACCATGGCAGTGTGATGAATGAAGAAATCGTCAATGTGTATAACGAAGCTCCTCAGCAAGAGAGTAATGCAGACAGCAGTTTTGCGGATAACGGCAATAACTGGGCTGATGCCTCAGACTATAGTGGTTCTCAGGACGATTATGGTCTGGGTGGTGGGAATGATGACTTCGGTAGTGGCTTTGATTTTGGAGATGATGACTGGACGTAAGGGTTGAAGCTCAGGCAATAAAAAAGCCAGAGTTACCTCTGGCTTTTTTATTTGGTGGATCGGGCGGTTATTTAACTTCGTCGACCAGAACCGCATCGACAAAGTAATGGTTTTCGCCATTAACTTCTTCCCGGACCAGACCGTGACAATCCGTCTCGAAACCAGGGAAGCGTGAGTTGAAATCACGAACAAACTGCAGATAGCGGACGATGGTGCGGTTGAAGCGTTCGCCCGGAATCAGTAGCGGAATGCCCGGAGGATACGGGGTCACCAGCATGGCGGTGACACGACCTTCCAGCTCATCGATGGCAACGCGTTCAATCTTGCGGTGGGCCATTTTCGACCAGGCATCCGCAGGTGTCATCGCAGGCTCAATGTTGGAGAGGTACATCTCTGTCGTAATCTTCGCCAGATCGTACTCTTTATAGACATTGTGAATCTCGGTACAGAGATCACGCAGGCCTACGCGCTCATATTGCGGATGCGCTGCTGCAAATTCAGGCATGACGCGCCAGAGCGGCAGGTTCTGGTCATAATCATCCTTGAACTGCTGTAGCTCAGTCACCATGGAGTTCCAGCGGCCTTTGGTAATGCCGATGGTAAACATGATAAAGAACGAATACAGGCCCGTTTTCTCGATGATGATGCCGTGTTCTGCCAGATACTTGCTGACGATGGCGGCGGGAATACCGACATCGGCGAAGCTGCCGTTGATATCCAGACCGGGGTTGATGATGGTCGCTTTAATCGGATCGAGCATGTTGAAACCGGACTCGATCTGACCAAAACCGTGCCATTTGTCATCCGTATGAATGACCCAGTCTTCACGATCCCCCATGCCTTCATCGGCAAGAGTTTCTGGTCCCCAGACCTTAAACCACCAGTCATCACCGTATTCGCCACCGACTTTGCGCATGGCACGACGGAAGTCGAGCGCTTCAAGCAATGACTCCTCAACCAGTGCGGTTCCACCCGGTGGCTCCATCATCGCAGCGGCTACGTCGCAGGAGGCAATGATGGCGTACTGAGGACTGGTCGAAGAGTGCATCAGGTAGGATTCATTGAAGCGGTGAGTATCCAGCTTCCGTGTGTTGGAATCCTGCACCAGAATTTGCGAAGCCTGAGAAAGGCCTGCCAGCAACTTGTGCGTCGACTGAGTCGCGAAGACCAGCGTGTCGTCTGAGCGAGGGCGGCCGCTGCCAATGGCGTGCATATTTTTGTAGAAGTCATGAAAGGCGGCATGAGGCAGCCAGGCTTCGTCAAAATGCAGGGTGTCGATGGTCGAGCCAAGAATATCCTTGATCTCTTCGACGTTATACAGGACGCCGTCGTAGGTGCTCTGGGTAATCGTCAGGATGCGGGGCTTTTTATTAGCCGCATTACGAGCAAACGGGTTTGCCTCGATCTTCTTGGCGATGGTTTCCGGTGAGAACTCGCTCTTGGGAATCGGGCCGATGATGCCGTAGTGGTTGCGCGTCGGCATCAGGAAGACGGGGATGGCCCCTGTCATAATGATCGAGTGCAGGATCGACTTATGGCAATTACGGTCAACAACAACAATATCGCCGGGAGCCACGGTGGAGTGCCAGACGACCTTGTTGGAAGTTGATGTGCCGTTGGTCACGAAGAACAGGTGATCACAGCCAAAAATGCGCGCGGCATTGTTTTCGCTCTTGCTGACCGGGCCTGTGTGATCCAGCAGTTGGCCAAGTTCTTCTACCGCATTACAGACGTCCGCACGCAGCATATTCTCGCCAAAGAACTGGTGGAACATCTGGCCAACGGGGCTCTTAAGAAAAGCAACGCCGCCTGAATGGCCGGGACAGTGCCAGGAGTAGGAGCTGTCGCTGGCATAATGCATGAGTGCCTGAAAGAAAGGTGGCGCCAGCGAGTCCAGATACTTGTTCGCTTCACGAATAATGTGACGGGCCACAAACTCGGGCGTGTCTTCAAACATGTGAATGAAGCCATGAAGTTCACGCAGAATTTCATTGGGAATGTGGCGTGAGGTGCGAGTTTCCCCATAGAGGAAAACAGGAATATCGGTATTACGATGGCGTACAGCCGCAATAAATTCCCGCACCGAGCGCAGGGCGTTATTCACCGCCTCTTCACTACCGTCGCCAAATTCTTCATCGTCAATCGACAATATAAAACAGGAAGCCCGACTGGCTTGTTGGGCAAAGGCGGTCAAATCACCGTAACTGGTCAGACCGATGGTTTCCATACCCTGACGACCAATAGCGTCAGCCAGATCACGGATGCCGGAACCGGAGATGTTTTCCGAGCGGAAATCTTCGTCAATGATGACAACAGGGAAACGAAATTTCATGTGCAACGCCATATCCTTGATGATGAGAGTCACCCGCAGCCTGTGTCTGAAGACTGCGGATGGCCTGCGCAGAACCTTGCTCAGCGGCGATGCGAGGGGGCCGGTCTGCGTCGGTTGCATTGTGCGACCAAAGTCGCCAATTACCTAATGTTTTTGTCCTGACCGGAGGGTTTCTGGCCGGTAGTGCAACCGATGCAATTAAAGACGGGGTCCTTCAGCCGCTGAGCGTGAGTATGGAATTATCTGTTGACTGGATTTAGGCCTGCTGGCTCTTGCCAGAGTCTCGGCCGATAGGTTTTTGTAGGGGTAAACGCTAGCACAGACAAGCTTTCTGCGCACAAAGGGTCTTGATCAGAGGCTTCAGTGCCTCGCGGAGGTGCTAAATAAGTGCGTGCCGTCTTTGAGTGAATAGCAATAGCCAAACTAGGGAAGGAAGAATGACCTCTGTGACTAAAACAACAAAAAAGCGCCCCCTGGCGGCGCTGTGGGCCTCGCTTGTGCTCTTGATTGGCGGCTGTAGCCATCAGTTTGAACATGCTGACCCCAAAAAGCCGCACCGGACTGAGGACGGTTTTACCAACTCTGATGGTTCGATATTGGATAAGCCTTTTTCTGAGCTGATGCGCTGGCGCTGGGAGGCATGGCGAAGTGGTGTGCCGAAGCCACCGCAGACGGTTGTGCAAGGCTATGACTTCCCGGTTGAGAAAACGGATACCGCGTGGCTGCGGGCAAATCATACTCAGGCTTCGGTGACCTGGATTGGACATGCCTCGGCTTTGCTGCAACTTGATGGTTTTAATGTGCTGACAGATCCCGTGTTCTCCGACAGAGCTTCCCCCGTCAGCTTTATTGGTCCTGAGCGTAAAGTAAAAGTCCCGTTTCCTTTAAGTGAGTTGCCTTCTGTCGATGTGGTGGTGATCTCGCACAACCATTATGACCACCTTGATAAGGCCAGCATTCAGCAGTTGGCCAGACAGCCGGGTGGTAGCCCGCTGTTTCTGGTGCCGCTAGGTGTCAAAGCCTGGTTTGCCGATCTTGGGATTACCAACGTGCAGGAGCTGGACTGGTGGCAGGACGCGACATTGGATCAGTCCTTGCTTGCTAAAGAAACGAGTTCCGCTGTCTCTGGTCTTAAGCTCACCTTTGTGCCTGCCCATCACTGGACAGCCCGGGGCTTGGGGGATCGCAATCAAACCCTCTGGGGTGGCTGGGTTATTCAGGGGAAGCAGCAAAAGGTCTACTTTGCCGGGGATAGCGGCTATTCCGCAGACTTTGCTGAGATCGGGAAGCAGTTGGGGCCCTTTGACTTGGCGCTAATTCCGGTGGGTGCTTATGAGCCTCGCTGGTTTATGAAGTCTCAGCATGTGGATCCGGCGGAAGCTGTGCAGATTTTTAATGATGTGCACGCAACGAAGGCAGTAGGCATCCACTGGGGTACGTTTGAGCTGACGGATGAGCCGCTGGATCAACCCATCATCGATTTAAAAGCGGCATTAGCCGATGCGCAGCTTGATCCTGCTCGCTTCAAATTGCTGCATCACGGTGCCACGTGGCGCTGGATGAGTGATGATGAACCTGCGAGCTATGACTTAAACGCTGAATAATCACGTTTGATTGATTTACCGATCAGAGACCCAGGCTATGACTGTAGAGGTTCTGTCCTCGATCCATGAGATTGCTGCAGAAGACTGGAATGCCTTGCTGGCAGATGCCAAGCATTATCCCTTTCTGCAACATGCCTTTCTTGCTGCGCTGGAGGACTCAGGTGCTGCCAGTGCTGAGACGGGCTGGGTGCCATCGCATTTGTTGTGGCGCGAAGACGGGCAAATCACTGCAGCGATGGTGCTCTATCAAAAGCACCATTCTCGCGGTGAATATGTCTTTGACTATCAATGGGCGGATGCCTGGGAGCAGGCTGGCGGTCACTACTATCCCAAACTGCTTTGTGCGGTGCCCTTTAGTCCTGTGACTGGCCCAAGATTGCTGGGCTCTGCGGAAGGCGGGATTGCACTTCTCGAAGTCCTCAAAAGTACCGTGCTCAAACAGGGGATATCCGGTGCTCATGTGCTTTTCCCGAAAGAGAGTGCGGCGACACTTTTTGAGTCCTCGGGTTGGCTTAAAAGGCTGGGCTGTCAGTATCATTGGTATAACCGTGGCTATCAGCACTTTGATGATTTCCTTACGGCGCTCAACTCACGCAAGCGTAAAAACTTTCGCAAAGAAAGGCAGCAGGTGCAGCAGCAGGGTATTCGCTTTGAGTGCCTGACGTCGGCACAGATGACGCCTGAGCTCTGGCAGCGTTTTTATCAGTTTTATGCGGCGACTTACCTCAAGCGTGGCCAGAGGCCCTATCTCAGTCTGGATTTTTTTCTCCGGCTTGCAGAAAGCCTGCCGGCTGCAATCCGTATGGTCTTTGCCCTGCATGAGGAAAAGTATGTGGCGGCAGCCTTTTTCCTTGTGGGTGGTGACACCTTGTATGGACGCTATTGGGGCTGTCTGGAGGAGTATGACAAGCTCCACTTCGAAACCTGCTTCTATCAGGGAATTGAGCTGTGTATACGTGAAGGGATTGCCTGCTTTGATGCCGGCGCCCAGGGCGAGCACAAACTCATTCGTGGCTTTGAGCCTCAGATCACCTATTCATGGCACTTTTTGCAGCAGGGTCTGCATGATGCCGTCGCTGACTTCCTGGAGCGCGAAAGTCCGGCAATTCTTGCTTACGCAGAAGAGGGAAAATCCTACCTGCCTTACCGGCAAGACGACGCAGGTTCTGAGGCGAGCTAGCGCACGCAGAATCATGACGAAAACTCACGAAGGAGTGACCAGGCCGGTTTTTTAATTCATATCGAGAGTTTTTAGCCTGAGCGCTGTGGGTTGTTTTATTCCTCACTTTGTAGCGATCACTGCCTTCGGGAGTGGTCGCTTTTTTATATGCGGGAGTGCGGTCCGTGCTGCTTTCTATGTTTAACTATCTGAATTTAAAGGGTTATTTTCTGAGAAAGAGAGTTTTTGCTGCTAAAACCGGATATGTAGTAATTTTTCATACATCTTAAAAAATGATGCGTTAGACCAAAGATTGATTTACCCGCTGTGTGACTTTTGCGACCGGTGAATAAATCTAAGCATTCATGCGAAAATTTATCAATTGTGTGAATTCTGCCCAGTTCGTACCATGCACACATCGATTAAGTAAATTCTCTCTTAAACAAGGTGAGCATCATGAACAAAGACTTACGCGAAATCGTTGAATCCAACTTTGAAGGCCGTGCTGATATCAGCCCAAAAACCCGCAAAAAGCTTGAAGCCATGCGTGATCGTGATGAAACTTTCCGCACTATGAACAGTTTCATGCGTAACCTGACTTCTCCTTTCTTCGGTAAAGCACCTTCCTTCTCCCGTTAATCTCCGGCTTCGGCCGGGGATTTCCCCCTCCCGTCTCTTCAGGCGATTTGTAGTTTAATGAGCGTCACCCCGATCGGGGGAAGCTGCAAAATCCCTCAACATTAAAGCTTCTCTATCAGCTCTCTTTGGTTCGGCTGTTTTTCTCTAAGCGTTGGTTTATTACCACACCTTTTCCAAGCTGCCTTCCAGGATCTCCTGTATTACCTCTTTTCTCGTCATGATCCTTTAAGGCAAGTATCATTCTGGCTTTACTTTGGAGTCTGAGGTATCGGCAGGTGGAGCTTTCATCCAGCACCAATAAGTGTCCTTGTGGCAGTGGTCGCCTCTATGCGGAGTGCTGCGAGCCTCTGCACAAAAGCGAGTCACTGGCGTCAACGCCTGAAGCGCTGATGCGCTCTCGATATGCTGCGTTTGCTATCGGCAAGCTGGGTGAGTATCTGCTGGAGACCTGGCATCCGTCCACGCGACCAACCACCAGCGCTGAATCCATGGGCGCACGTGACACTCAATGGCAAAAGCTTGAGATCGTCGATGCGGTTGAAATGGGCGATGCTGGCGAGGTGGAGTTCAAAGCTTATTGGCTGAATAAAGGTAAGGAACATCTGCTGCATGAGCGTTCCCGCTTTAGTCGTGAAGAAGGGCGCTGGCGCTACATTGATGGCGAGATTTTTCATGCAGGAAAACTCAGGAAAGCCTCGCCAGCAATAGTGCCTGAGGGAGCTGCTGGGCAAGATATGAGTACGGGTAAAGCTGGAAGGAATGACCCTTGCCCTTGTGGCAGTGGCAAGAAATTCAAAAAGTGTTGTGGTCAGTGAATCTGATTCACACATTAAAAACGGAGCCTTGGCTCCGTTTTTTTATTGAGGCTAAGGCGCTTACAAATCGCCCAGATTCGTCGCTCGCCATAGCATCAGGAACCAGATCAGGTGGCAGCCCAGAACGACAAAGCTCAGGCGCTTGCGCAAATCTCTATACCAGCGTTCAGCAGGAAGGCGGCTTTCGTATGCCCACCAGCCGATAAATCCCAGCGCCAGCAATGCGATGCCGGCCAGTGGCGGCAGCAGCAAGGCAATCCAGCCGAGGAGGCTTGGCGCCATGGCAAGCTTTAACCGAATCTGGGGTTCGGGCAGCGACTTGTTCATCATCCAGCCCCAGTGAATCCCTCCAAGAAAAGACAGAATCACCGCACCGTAAACCAGAAAAGCCTGAAGAGTCATGCTGATATCGACTCCGACCAGCGTCGCCAGCACACTGCCCAGAAAAGGTAAAAGGCCAAGGTAGCCGAGCTGTGAGGCCAGGTCACTGGCAACTTCCGTACTTTTCGGCTTGTGAGATTCAGGCGAACTCGTGATGGGGTTTTCAGGGTTCAACGGCATTACCTCTGTAGTGGAAAAGTCCGGATGAATGAATGATCAGTTGTGGTGGCTGCCATGCACATGGCCAAGATGGGCATCCTGCTGTGATGACGCTTCACTGAAATCCCTCTGTTCCAGCTGATCCAGTATGGCGCATTCACTCACGGGGCCAAGATTGTCACACTGTCGGCGAAGATCGCGCAAGACATCGCGTAAGTGTGAAAGCTGCTGAATACGTGCTTCCACATGGGTCAGATGTTCATCCAACAGTGCGTCTACCTCTGTACAAGGTGCTTCTGGTCTTTCCTGCAGATCGACCAGTTGCCGGATTTCCTCTTGTGCCATATCCAGTGCCCGGCAATGCAGAATAAATTGCAGCCGCTTTAAATGAGTGGGGCCGTACACCCGATAGTTGGCCTGATTACGGCCCGGGGCAGGTAAAAGCCCTTGCTTCTCGTAATAGCGGATGGTTTCAACGGGGCAGTCCGTCAGGCTGGACAGCTCGCCAATCTTATATTCCTGAACGCTCATTCTTGTTTCCCAGGTAACCAAGTTTTCCAAGTAGCCAATCCTTCCAAGTGACTAAGCTTCCTAAGTAACCAGGGCTGATAAATTCAAGCCTGAAGTGCTGCTTGACCCTGTAGCTGCTACAGGGTTTTTACTTGGTGGCAAATGTCTTCTGTCGCAAGTTTCTTCTTTACTGATTTTTGCTCGGCGACAGGGAAGCGGTTTTCATCAAGGAGGTTGCATGAAATCTTCGGTAATGCACGACGCTGATCGTCACGAGCACGAGCACGAGCACGAGCACGAGCACGAGCACGAGCACGAGCACGAGCACGAGCACGAGCACGAGCACAGCTGCTGCGGGCATGCTCACCCAGTGCCTGAGCCGGAAATCGATAAAGGCGCTCCGGGTCAATACCAGTATGCGCTGCATATTCCCGCGCTGGACTGCGCCAATGAAGAATCTCAGATTCGCCATGGTTTGCAGGAAATGGACGGCGTATTGCGGCTGGTATTCAACACTCCTGCGGGCAGGTTGAAAGTCCATGCGGATAAACCGATTGAAGAGGCACTGCTGGAGCGGCTCAAGCACATGGGATTACCCGCAAAGGTGGAATCTCAGGAGGACGCCGATGCCGCACGGGCTCCGGCTTCACGCTGGCAGGGAATCGGCAAGTTGGGCGCAGCGCTAGCGCTGGCAGTCGCTGCTGAAGCCGCGCACTGGGCGCTGGCGGGGTTCTCTTGGGTAAGCGCGCTACTGGCGCTGGCAGCGATTTTGTTGAGTGGCCTCGGGACCTACAAAAAAGGACTGCTGGCGCTGTGGCATGGTCAGCTCAGTATCAATGGTCTTATGAGCATTGCCGTCACCGGCGCGGTAGTGATTGGCCAGTGGCCAGAAGCGGCCATGGTCATGACGTTGTACGTGCTGGGGGAGTGGATTGAGGCTCGAACGCTGGCTAGCGCCAAATCAGCGATTGGCTCCCTCACTGACATGTTGCCGGAGGAAGCCGAAGTGCAGTCTGCATCCGGTCAATGGCAGGTGATTCCATTGGATAAGATTGCTATTGGCCAGCGTATTCGGGTTAAACCGGGGGATCGTGTGCCTCTGGATGGTGTCATTTGTGAAGGTGAGAGCAGTCTTAATCAGGCCGCTCTCACGGGGGAAAGTCTGCCGGTCACGGTTAGCTCCGGCGATGAGGCGCTCGCAGGCAGTCTTAATGGCGATGGTACGCTCACTGTAGACGTGACCCATGCAAAGGGGGACACCGTGTTATCACGGATCCTTCATCGGGTTGAGGAGGCCCAGGCCAGTCAGGCGCCTGCGCAGCTGTTAATCGAGCGATTTGCACGCATTTACACTCCGGCGATCACTCTGATGGCGGTCGCTGTGGCGATATTGCCTCCTGTGTTCGGGTTGGGTGGCTGGCTTGAATGGTTCTACCGTGCGCTCGTTTTGCTGGTTATTGCCTGTCCCTGTGCCCTGGTGATCTCCACGCCTGTGACACTGATGAGCGCTATCACCAGAGCCGCACGAATGGGGGTGGTGGTAAAAGGCGGTCGCTTTATTGAAGAGGCACGCCAGCTTGAAGTGATTGCGCTGGATAAGACCGGTACGCTGACTCAGGGCGAACCTGTATTAATGCAGGCTCAGGCAACCGCGCTCTGTGAAGATGAAACACAAGCGCGCCATTTTGCCTGGCAGCTGGCGGCGGGCTCTCGCCATCCAGTGGCGCGCGCCATTGCCGCAGGGTTAGAGCAGGAGCGCAGCAGTATCTCAGATGATAAGCAGGCTGTTGCTCAATCTGCCAAACAGCTCAAAGGTATAGGGCTTGAGGCGCCAAAAGGGACGCTGACTGATGCACCGGTGTATCTGGTCAATGAGCGTTTTTTTGCGGATGCAGCCACTCCCTTGCCTGATGCAGTGATGAGTCAGGTAAAGGCGTTTCAGCAGCAGGGGTGTAGCGTCAGCCTGTTAAGTATCGCTGATAAGGTGGTGATGATCTTTGCCGTACAAGATCCGCTTCGGGAAGATGCCAGGGAGGCAGTGCATGCGCTCAAGTCATTAGGGCTTTCACCCCTGATGCTGACGGGTGATAACCCGGAAGTGGCCCGTCAGATTGCCAAAGAGGCCGGTGTCGATGAGGTTCAGGCCCAGTGTCTGCCCGATGATAAGTGGCAGCGCATTAAAGCCTTGTCAGCATCGCGCCCGGTGGCAATGGTAGGGGATGGTATTAATGATGCCCCCGCGCTTGCCGAGGCCACGGTAAGCTTTGCTATGGGCAAAGGCGCGACAGACACCGCACTGGATACGGCGGATGTGGCGCTGCTTGACGATAAGCTCATGCACTTGCCCTGGTTTATCCGGCTCTGTCGTTTTACCTATAGTGTCCTGCTGCAGAATCTGGTGCTGGCTATCGGCATCAAGGTACTGTTCGTGATTCTGGCAATTATGGGTTACACGAATCTGTGGCTGGCAGTTTTTGCCGATGTCGGCGCGAGCCTGCTGGTCATTGGTAATGGCTTGCGTGTGCTGGGTTTTAGTTCAAAAAAGGGAACTTCCTGAGCTTCAGGGCTACTTAGCTCCATTGTGAATTGCGCGAGAACGACCTATCTGTTAGCGTCCTTGCGGCCCTCGTAGGGTTATCGTTATCTGATGAAGGAATTGAGGTTGCCATGCACGAGGCAGAAAAACTGGTCAGAGAACTGACCCCTGACCAACTGGAGCAATGGCTTGAGCAGGCGGGTATCCGCACTGAGCGTTGCGGCGACTGTGATGGGTATCACTTCGCTGAGCTGGAAGCCATGATTGAGGGGATGGAGTGTCGTCTTTTCCTTGAGGAAGGCGCTCTGCTGATGACCTCTGAAATCGAGATTCGTCCTGCTGCGATTCTGCCAGCAGTTGCCGAAATGGCGCGACTGAACATTGAGTACTCGAACATCAAGATCTTTGTCGATCTGAATGATAACGCCATGCCTCATCTGGTGATGGGCGATACGATCAGCTGGCGAGCTGGTATGAACTTTGAACAGTTCATCACCTTCGTTCAGGAAACCCTGAATGGTATTCAGCTGGTGATTGAGGAGTGCGGTCGTCTGGGCTACTTCCTGCTTGAGGAAGACGAACCGGAGATGATGCACTAAGCGCATCAAAGGCCCTGCCACAGGCATCCTGCTGATAACGAAAAACCGAAGCCAGGGCTTCGGTTTTTTGCTTTTTGAGGTCGCTGAACTCTTACAAAACGGGTTGTTCTGCTAGCGCCAGATAGCGAGCCCGGGCACTGCGGCGCCAGTACACCAGCGTAAATGCCAGCGTTAAGCCGCAAAGTGCATACAGAAGTTCTGCTCCCAGGCTCAGACAAAGCAGAGCGCACAACAGACTGGCAACCATAGCAATGGCACGCCAGAATCCGCGAAGCAACACCACTCCGGCAATCATGGTGGTGAGATAAAGCAGGACAAAAATGCCGTTGGCAAACTCCAGCAGTTGTGACACGGGCATCGCTGTCGCGGTGGTCAGGGTCGTTGCTGTCATGCAGATCAGAATAACGGTATTCAGTGCCTTGCCGGGAACGCCATGCTGATTTAGCTGGCCGATTCTTCCGGGTAGCCAGCCGTCACGAGCAATGCTCCACAATAACCGGCTAAAGCCCTGAGTGTAGGCATTAATAGAGGCAAAGCAGGCGAGAAACCCCAGCAAGCTGGTGAGCCAGAGTCCGGGTGAACCCAGAAACTCCTCCATGATGTGCGGTACGGCGCTGCCTGCCTGCCGTTCAGTAATTGCCCCCATCACCTGCCAGACGCTCTGGGAGCAAAAGAGGTAAATAAGCGTGGCAACCAGCACGCCGCCGATGAGTGCCAGCGGTACATCACGGTGCGGATTTTTAAACTCTTCACTCATATGAATAAAGGCTTCGATCCCGGCAAAGCACCAGATCATCACCGCCATGGCTGCGCTTAGCGCGACCCAGTTCGTTGCCGTGGCTGAAGAGTGCGCGATGGTATCGTTAGTCACCGTTTCGCCTGCCACTAATGCCCGCATAAGCAGTACGCAAAGAATAATAGCGATAGCGATCAGCGTTTGTACCTTGCCACTGAGGCGAGGTGGCTGACGGCAAATCAGCCAGATGACCGCCAGAGTGCCGAGCTTCACCGCGAGTACAAGGCCGGGTGTCAGGGGAGTGATCGCCTGAAGAAAGCCAAGGGCGAAGTCGAGGGCAACGGGCAAACCAATAGGGATGGCAGCCAGAAAAAGTATGCCAAAGGCTGCTTCAGCAGGTTTGCCCAGCGCTTTACCAATCAGGAAAGGTGCTCCGCCGGCACTGGGGAATTGCTGGCCTAATTTGGCAAAAATAAAGGCGACCGGAAGAATCAGCGCCAGCATGCACCACCAGGCAATACTGCTTTGTTCGCCGGCAATACTCACTGCAATGGCGGGGACCACAAAGACACTGGTGCCCAGTAATGAGGTGGCGAGCAAACCGATACCCTGAATCAGGCCGATATCCTTGTTGAGCGTTGTCATGAGCTTTATTCCGAAGAGTGACTTCTGGTGCATTCAGAATAAGAAGCGCGAGCTGAAAAGGGAGCTGGCAAACTGCCGTCAATGCACGACATAGTGTCGTAAGTTCATGGCAAAATGCCGGAACCCCCGTGAGCTTCAGTAAAAATCCGTTTATGCTGGCGAACTCTGGAGCCAGCCTGCGGACCAAAAGGCGTTAAGAAACGGCATGGACAAATTTGATCGACATATTCTTGGTTTGCTGCGAGATGATGCGCGCCTGAGCGTGACGGAGGTCGCAAGGCGAGTAAGCCTGTCACGCACGGCGGTCAGTGAGCGTATCCGGCAGTTGGAAGAGCAGGGCGTCATTCGTGGATACCATGCCAGAATTATCGAACCGGACGCCGAGTTGGGTGCTTATCTTGAGATTATTCACCGGGAGTCGAGCTGCGAGGATTTTGTCACCGCGCTCAAGGTCATACCCGAGATTCAGCGGCTTAGCAGCATCAGTGGGGATGTGGATTTGCTGGTTTTCCTGCAGGTCAAGAATATGGCCAGGCTGATCGAAATCCGGAATCTGATTGAGAAGCTTCCTGGAACGCAGCGGGTGAAAACTCACGTGATTATGCGTGAGTGGCTGGTCTGAGTTCGCCAGCTCATTAAATCATTGATGTACAGGTGCTCAGGTATTTTGCCCGCTGGCAAAGCCCTGATCCTGTTGGAGTGAAAAGTGTCTGTTGTTGCCATTGAACCTGCAGCCTGGGAAGGCATTTTGCAGGTACAGGATGAAGCCTATCAGGATCTGGAATCAGAAGCGTTGCATGTGCTGCAAAGTAAGTGGCAGGCATCACCGGACACCTGCTTTGTTTATCGTTCATCCCGTCAGGATGTGCTCGGTTATCTGTTGGCGCATCCCTGGCAGGGAGAACAACCGCCCAAGTTATATCAGGCACTCAGCCCTGTGACTGGCACCGATACTCTCTATCTCCATGATATGGCGGTAAGTGCATCGGCTCAGGGCGAAGGGGTGGGGCGCAAGCTTTCTTCGGCGCTTTTGCAGGTGGCGAAGGCTTCTGGTTTCTCGCGCATTATGCTGGTGGCTGTTCAGGGAGCGCATACCTACTGGCAAAAAATGGGCTTTGAAGAAGTGCACAATGCCAGTCTCTGCGACAGTTACGGTGATAGCGCACGATTAATGACGTTGCAGCTCGCCAGCTAAGGCCGAATGCACATAAGTCGCTGAAAACGAAAAAAATATTATCGGGACTTGCGCCCATAAAGTGGCTGAGTATAATGCAGCCCATCGTTGAGAGACGACCTATCGT